>JBAXXF010000267.1:0-2392 GCA_037128035.1 bacterium
GTTTTATCTCCACCCTCTTCTATAGGACGAAGAAGTCCTCTACATCCGGCTGCGCTAAACACAACGATCAGGGAAACTAAAAATAACCTTTTCATCTTACGTACCTCCGCGGCCCAACGCTTTCTGTAATTTGAATTATAACAGGTACGGCCTTATTTGTCAATATATAATAAACTTTACTTTGCCTCAAAAATCCTAGACCATCTAGAAATATAATAAGTAGGTGAAAGCATATGAGAAATTATCATTCAAAGGATTTTAAAGTAGGCTTTATTGGTGGCGGACACATCTGTGAAGCGCTGACCAGAGGCATCATTGTGTCAGGATATGTAGACCCAGGAATGATATCCATTTCTACTCTTGAAGCGGAACGCAGAAAAGAGCTTCATGAGAGACTAGGCGTAAGGACAGATAGAACAAATAAAGAAGTGGCGGAAATGGTGGACATACTATTCCTATCTGTAAGGCCGCTAGAACTACTTGCAGTATGTAAAGAGATCTCTACACATATAAAGAAGGATACGATAATAGTTTCTGTTGCAGCTGGTATAACTACCGACAAAATATTTGAAGCACTCAACGGGCATAAGAACCTTGTAAGGATAATGCCCAACCTTCCAGCAAGAGTTCGTTCCAGCACCACCGTTATTTATCCAACAAAAACTTGTGAGCAACATATGCTAGAAGAGTTGAAGAACTTTATGGCAGGCTTTGGCGAGGTAATACAAATAGACAAAGAGGACCTTATAGATCCCATTACTGTGCTAAGTGGTTCAGCACCCGCATACTATATAATGATAGCCGATGCTCTTATCGAATACGGCATCAGTGAGGGCATCCCCAAGGACACCTGTACCCGTTTAGTCCTTGATACGATGGAAGGAGCCGCACAATGGGCAATGCACAGCCAAGAAGACCCAAAGGAGCTATGGCCACAGGTCGTTACCAAGGGTGGTATCACAGCGACAGGAATGGAAGTCTATAACAAGAAGAAACTTCTTGAAATATTCGTAGAGGGACTTAGAGCCGCCACGGAAAAAGCAAGATCAATAAACAAATAATTACTTTATAACGCCGTGCTTCTTACCAACTTTGGTAAACGCAGCCACTGCTTTTTCAAGGTGGCTCATTTCCAGAGCGGCTGACATTTGAGTTCTTATCCTAGCCTGTCCTTTTGCAACTACAGGATAGAAGAAACCTACAGCAAATACGCCTTCTTCATAAAGGTCCTTGCTGAAAGCCTGGGCCAGCTTTGCATCATATAGCATTACAGGAACTATCGGAGTATTGCCGGCCTTTAGATCAAAACCAGCCTTCTCCAGGGAAGATCTCCAAAATTTTGTAAGCGTTTCAAGTTTGTCCCTTCGTTCTGTGCTCTTGGATAATATATCAAGCACTTTTGAAGTCGCTGTAACAACAGCAGGCATTAATGCATTGCTAAAAAGATATGGTCTTGCTCTCTGTTTAAGCAGATCAACTATCTCTTTTTTTGCAGCTATACAGCCGCCCGTAGCTCCGCCAAGTGCTTTTCCAAAGGTCGTTGTTATAACGTCTACCTTATCCATAACATTATAATGTTCATGAACTCCACGACCTGTCTTTCCTATAAAACCAGAAGCATGGGAGTCATCAACTACTACTAGCGCATTATATTTTTCTCCAAGTGCGCAGATCTGGTCCAACTTTGCCATATCCCCGTCCATGGAGAAAACACCGTCCGTCATTATCAATTTTATCCTTGCATCATTGCTCTTCAATTTTTCTTCAAGATCATTCATGTCAGAATGTTCATAGATGAACCTTTGGGCCTTACATAGACGGATACCGTCTATAATTGATGCATGTACAAGCTTATCTGAAAATATCGCATCTTCTGGAGTAAGTATTGCTTCAAATAATGCGCCATTAGCGTCAAAGCATGAGCCAAAGAGTATAGCGTCTTCCATTCCCAAAAATTTTGCTACTTTTGTTTCTAGGTCCCTGTGAATATCTTGAGTTCCGCAGATGAACCTTACAGATGACATACCATAACCGCGGCTTTCTAGTCCGTCATGAGCAGCCTTAACAACTTCAGGGTGACTGCTAAGTCCAAGATAGTTGTTAGCGCACATATTTATTATATCTCGTGCAGGCGAACCTTGAGGGAACTGCACCTTTACTACACCAGCCTGAGGAGAAGAAATTATCCTCTCATCCTTATATAGGCCATCGCTTTTTATTGATTGAATTACATCAGCATAGATCTGTTTTGCATTTTTATATGACATAAAATCCTCCTATTTGGTCCAATCTAAGATTATCTTTCCTGAACTACCGGAAGCCATAAGTTCAAAACCCTTTTCATATTCATTGATGGAGAACTTGTGGGTGATTATAGGCTTTATGTTAAGAC
>JBAXXF010000268.1:0-2385 GCA_037128035.1 bacterium
CATCATACATAATGTCTTTAGGTTCACCAACGCTGAACCCGCCAAGAGCATAGCCACTGAAACCTATATCAAGAAGCTGTTTAAGGCTTGTTACTCTTAGGTCCTTTTCCATCCCGCCCTGGACTATGCCGAACAAATGCCCATTCGAGCCCAAACGTTCCCACTCGTCCTTGGAGCGCTTTGCCCATCTTGTCGTCATCTCAAGTGATCTTTTTATATAATCTCTGTCGCTGTCATGAGCGGCACATTCATCAAACACCATTTTTATATCCGCACCAAGGGCATCCTGCACCTGGACAGAGATCTCTGGAGTAAGAAAATGCTTAGATCCATCTATATGAGAGCGGAACTCAACACCCTCTTCTGTTATTTTTCTAAGGTTAGTAAGGCTGAATACCTGGAAACCGCCACTGTCTGTAAGTATAGGTCCATTCCACGACATGAACTTATGAAGACCACCCATTTTTTTAACAAGCTCATGGCCAGGTCTTAGGAACAGATGATAAGTGTTGCCTAATATTATCTTAACATCCAGCTCTTTAAGGTCTTTTGGAGGAACAGCTTTTACGGTAGCCTTAGTGCCTACAGGCATAAATACTGGTAGTTCTATCTCGCCGTGAAGGGTCTTTAATATGCCAAGGCCCATTAAATCTGTTCAAACCTTGCAGTAAAATGTCTAAGTACTGGAGCCTCGTATATCATTTTAAGTCCGTGTATACATTTTCTGTTCTCGTTAACTTTTTCTAGGATCTCTATCACATAGTCCATGTGACTTTGTGTATAAACTCGTCTAGGGATCGCTAGTCTTACTAATTCCATTTTAGCTGGACGATTTTCCTTTGTTTCAGGATCTCTATCCATCATCGCGCTACCTATCTCAACACCCCTTATACCACCGACGGCATAAAGTTCACACGCAAGTGCTTGGGCTGGGAATTGGTTCTTAGGTATATGAGACAACATTGCTTCTGCATCTACAAATATTGCGTGTCCACCAGGAGGCAGGATTATAGGAACCCCTATCTCCGTTAATTTTTCTCCGACATATTCTATCGATCTTATCCTGTACTGAAGATAATTCTCATCCAATACTTCTTCTAGACCTTGTGCCATCGCCGCAAGATCCCTTCCTGCAAGACCGCCGTAGGTGATGAACCCCTCTGTAAGGATCAGCAGGTTCCTGGCCTTCTGAGTAAGATCGTCATCGTTCAAGGCAAGGAATCCGCCAATATTGACCAGTGCATCTTTTTTTGCGCTCATGGTCGCACCATCACAATAGGAGAACATCTCTTTTGCTATTTCAAAAGGCGTTTTATCCTCGTAACCTTTTTCTCTCTTCTTTATAAAGTAAGCATTCTCTGCGAACCTACACGCATCAAGGAACATTGGTATGCCATACTTCTTGCATATCTTTTTTGTTTCTCTTAGGTTCTCCATGGACACGGGTTGTCCACCACCAGCGTTGTTGGTAACAGTTATAATGACCAGAGGTATATTGGACGGTTCTACTTCATTGATGGTCTTTTCTAAAAGCTGAAGGTCTGTATTCCCTTTAAATGGATGTATCGTTGAAGGGCTTTTACCCTCTTCGATAACGACGTCAACAGCTCTAGCCCCTGAATACTCGACGTTAGCACGTGTCGTATCAAAATGGGTATTGCTTATTATGGTCTTCCCTTTCCCGCCTATTATAGAGAACAATATCTTTTCTGCTGCTCTCCCTTGGTGTGTTGGTATTATGTTCTTAAGGCCCGTCACCTTTTTTACAGCTTCTTCGAATTTGAAAAAGCTTATTGCTCCTGCATATGACTCGTCACCTTCCATTATAGCGGCCCACTGTTTGGAGCTCATTGCTGAGGTCCCGCTATCCGTAAGCAGATCTATGAGAACGTCCTCTGCTTTTACATTGAAAAGATTATAGCCGGCTTTCTTAAGTACGCTTCGACGATATTCCTCTGTGGTTTGCTTTATGGGCTCAACCATTTTAATCCTGAACGGTTCGATAATAGTTTTTATGCCTTCCATGTTTTTATTTTTCCTTTGTTATTTTATTTATTTCGTCTTTGAATTCATCGCCTGCTGGAGCAGAAGCTGCTGGTTCTTCTTCCTCTACGGGCGCTTTAGGTGTCTTTGTTATCCTAGATTTCTTAACGACAGGAGCTTTTTCGACTTCTTGGTCCACGTTCTCATCAGCATTGGTAGCCTCATCTTGATATTCTTCTTCCCTTATGGCCTTTTTTGTCGAGGATAGCTTTTCCTTTAATTCCTGAGCTGGCGGAGTTGGTGCAGGTGCTACTACAGAAGGTACCGGAGCTGGAGTAGCCGTAACAGTTTCTTTCTTAAGTAACTGAGGGACCTCGACAGGCTTAATGTTAGTCCTAACAC
>JBAXXF010000269.1:0-2375 GCA_037128035.1 bacterium
CTTGTGTTGATATTTTAAAGAAGCATCCAAATAGGTCAGCTTTTGATAATTATAGATCTTATTATTTATTTCATACTGATATATCACTGACGGTAGCCTTCTTTGGAACAGACCTATGTCGAGCACTAATTGATCATTGATATCGTAATTCTCCGTAGGGTTTAACATAGGTGTGTTGTCTCTAATGTTGCCGTCTAGACCTATGATTATTTTTGTTTTAATATCTAGACACAAATGAGATTGGTATTGTCCGTTAATGCTCAGCAGTTCTATAGGAGCTGCGTATATCTTTATATCCACTACGCCTATTTTTATTTTAGCATCTGCCCCTAGCGTTGTACTGTAAAAGTTCTCATCCTTAAAAAATGCTGTGTTAGATAGTATAGCTGGTGAAATATATATCCCTAATGAGTAACCTTCATCGTTAGCCGCACATTTCTCACTTGTAAGGTCATAATCCAAAGATAAGTTGCCATCAAAGGAGAATATTTTCTGTTGTTTTGAAAGAAAACTTTCAAGGTTGAGGTCGGTGTCTATAAAGAAAGGTCCTTTTACGGTCCATGCTTTTTCAAAGCTCATTTGCGACCTTACTATAGGGGATAGAGTGTTGCTTTCTTCAACAGTATTAAAGAGTCCACCGCCTTCGACACTGAGTTCAACTTGTGCCTCTGCAACGGATGCAAAAAGTATTAAGAGTGTAAGACAAAGCAATTTATTCATAATGCCGGCTTATTAGCAAATCCTGATAGATAATGCAACTAAGTTATTTTATACAACTGTCCAATTATTGTACTTGCTTAGGCAGGGTTATACTAACTGTTGTTCCCTGTCCTACGACACTGTTTATATCTACGGTACCATTATGTAATTTTATTATCTGTTTACACACGGAAAGGCCCAAACCGGTACCCTTTGCTTTGGTCGTAAAGAATGGGTCAAAGATCCTTTCAATATCACCTTCAGGAATGCCAATCCCATTATCCTTAATGTCGATACTTATGAAATTTCCTTTATCTCTGGACGTTACCACTACCTCACCATTTCCGTTTGGTATAGCATCAAAGGCATTGTTCAGGATGTTGTTGAGAACTTCTTTTATTTGAGTTGGATCACCATAAAGAGGGGTGGCCTTTAAAAGATCAAAAGCTTTTTTGACTGATACCTTGTTCTTTGCTCTTTCTTGTGTGTGACTGATACATTCTTCTAGCACGCTGTATATATCAAGGTTCTGCAGATGAGGGTTTTTTATCTTGGAATAGAACAATAAGTTATTTATGATCTGGTCACTTTCAGATACGCTCTTTTCTATGTTGTGAAGGTGCTTTAATATCGCTTCGTCCGATGTTTTTCTCTTAATGACTGCTGAAGTGATATTTATAGCGGCTAAAGGATTGCGTAATTCATGAGCGACCGTTGCCGCTAGGGTCCCTATATCTGAAAGGCGCTTTGTTCTATCAAGCTCCTTTTGTGTTTCTCTCAATATCTGTACGCGGGCTATTTCTAATTGGTTCTCTTGCAATTTTTGTTCATCATGCATGCGGATTATTGCTATTGCAACTTGGTCAGTTACAGCCTTCATCAGAGCAAGATCGCTTTCACGAAAGGTCTCTTTGCTGGTCGTACCAAATGAAAGTGTTCCCATCACTTTTCCTGATGGCTCCAAGATCGGGTGGCAAGCATACGCTTTAACCCCGTAGGATTTTACGAGGTCTGTCTTTACGTCAGGTGTCGTTGGGATGTGTTCAGAGACGATACGCCTTCCGTCCCTTGCCACGCAACCACAGACAGCCGCACCATAATCAAGCCATTCTACCCTTTTTGCTTCCTCTTCAGAGATACCGTCGAATGCATTTAAGTGTAATCGGCCAGTTTTTTCATCCACAAGGAAATTAAAGAAGACATGACAGTCAAGATGTTCCATTACTTTTCTGCAAAGTGAATTTACCACTTGTTGAGGCTCTGTAGATTGAAGAAGTTCGCTAGCTGTTGTAGAAAGTAATTCAAAACGATCCAGGTTCCGTTGTATAACAGACTCAGCCTTTTTTCTCTCTATGGAGTACCTTATGCTGCGGGATAAAGAGTTGCTATTGATCTGTCCTTTTACTAGGTAATCATTGGCGTGGCCCTGTATAGCCTGCGTGCCAACATCTTCATCATCAAGCCCAGTTAGTACGATGATAGGTATTTTTAAATTTGAGTGAGCTATTAATTCAAGGCTATTCAAGCCCTGGCTGTCAGGTAGGTCAAGATCCATCAATATTACATCAAAACTTGCGGATTCAAGAGCCTTTCTGGCGTCGCTGACCTTTTGCATATGAGTAATGTGGAAAGATAGGTTAGACTTTTCTTTTAACATCTCAGCGACTAATCTAAAG
>JBAXXF010000270.1:0-2367 GCA_037128035.1 bacterium
TACCATCGCTATAACGACGCCTGTTCTCTGTATAAAATTGATCTGTGATTCAAATATTTCTTTAGGATCACTATCGAACCCGACAATAAAACCACCCATAACAAGTATCCCATAATTATTAATGGTCTTTATGGAATCTTCCAGGTTGGTCCTCGTATTTTGTTTCTTACCACACTCATTTAAGCTGTCGTAGTGAGGGGTCTCTATACCAATAAAGACTTGCTGAAAAAAGGAGTCTCTCATTTTTTGCATTAACTCAGGATTATCTGCTAGATCGATGCTGGTCTGTGTCGTGAATGTAAAAGGATATTTATGTTTCTTTTGCCATCCAGAAAGCACATCTAATAGTTCTATGACCTTAGATTTATTACCTATAAAGTTGTCATCGACAATAAAAACTCGGCCTCTCCAGCCGGCTTTGTATAGGAATTCAAGTTCGTTTATCATCTGCGAAGGTGTTTTTGATCTTGGCACTCTTCCATTCATCACAACTATGTCGCAAAACTCACAATCAAAAGGACAACCTCTGGAATACTGAACTGACATGGTCGCATAATCTTTAAAATTAATAAGAGACCACATTGGTAGTGGCGTTTTGGACATATCTGGAAATTCTTCTGCCCTGTAAACATGTTTTGCAGTTCCTGCTTTAAAGTCCTTCAGGAATGCAGGTAAGGTAAGTTCCCCTTCCCCTAATATAAGATGGTCCACCTGGTCAAATTTCTGCTGATGGGACATGAACAACGGCCCGCCCGCAACCACTGTCCTGTTAAGGCTTTTACACCTTTCTATGGTCTCTATAGCACTGTTGTTCTGGGCTATCATGGCACTAATAAAGACTATGTCTGCCTCAAGGATGTCCTCATCCTTAAGTTCATTTATATTCATATCTATAAGCTTTTTGTTCCACTCAGAGGGAAGCATAGAAGCGACTGTCAGCAGCCCTAGTGGCGGGTAAGCGGCCTTTGAACCAGCAAAGGACATAACATGTTTAAAGCTCCAGAACGTGTCCGGATATTTTGGGTATAAAAGAAGAACGTTCATAAACTAAAAACCTCTCTAAGCTGATACACCTTTATCTACCAGAAGTCATTTTTAAAAGGAAAACAAAAGCAGGAAAATAAGGTGTTTTACTTATTAATATAGCCGCTAACCTTGGCAACTGTTGATAAATTTGGACAGTTAAATACATAGCGCCGCGTCATTGGAGCTTGAACGATTTTTGAATATTACACAAATATTGGATCTTTGAACGTGTTTAAAAGGAGGAACTTTAAAATGAATGGAATGAACAGAGTTGTACTAATGGGGCATCTTGGGGGAGACCCAAGGGCTGGAGCCACACCAAGCGGTAGAAGGGTCACATCATTTAACATTGCTACAAATGAATTCTTTAAATCTGCAGAAGGCGAAAAGACTAAAAGAACCGATTGGCACAAAATAACGACATGGGGAAAAACAGCCGAAGCCTGTGAAAAAATGTTGAGAAAAGGATCGTTCGTTCTAGTCGAAGGCAAAATAAGGAACACAGTTAACAGAGAAGGTGTTGGACCAAGTTACGAAGTCTTTGCTACGGATATATCCTTTATATCTAACTACGGAAATGACCTTTTGCACAGGAACGACGAGACTCAGCCTGAAGCGCCTAAAGATGACTTTATAGTAGAAGAGGATGATGAAGAAGATTAATGAATAAAAAAAGAGGAGCGTTAAAAACGCTCCTCTTTTTACTATACAGATCAGATACTCTTACTTAGTAATACTTTTCCTAATATCAACAAAATCATGCATTCCATCAAGGAGCTTCATATAGTTGCTGTTCCAATATTTTGATAGATCACTTACTGGTGCGGTCTTGCTCCTTAGGTCCAATTCCAATTGGCCATCTTCGTTCTTTGCTTTGTTATTATCTGCGACATTAAAGCCTTTAAAACCATCGATGAATACAGTATTTAGAAGATCGACAAGGACAGCTGAGCTTCCCATTTGAGCATAATGCCCCATATACGAAATAACATCGGTTCTTGTGATCAAAGCAAGGTCGTCTTGAGGTACTTTATTGTCATTAGCTTTTATATCAGCATAAAGCTTTTCCAAAAGGTCGTAGGTCAAGTCTTCTCCAGTTCCAGAAGTTTTGTTCAGAGACCTTAAAATAGCATTATGGGCATCAGAGGTTTCCAAAAGGAATTCTTTGTATGCTATCTTTTTATCAATTAAAGTGAAGTCCTTGTTCAATGTCTGCAACATTTTTTGTTGATCTTTGGTAAGTTGGAGATCATCGGATGTAGAAATAAATTCAAGAAAAGACGCGACCTGTAGAACATCCTTATACGTTTTAGCGTCCTTAATAAGTTCATATATGAACCC
>JBAXXF010000271.1:0-2356 GCA_037128035.1 bacterium
GTCCAGTACAGGTCGGGCTGGGTAGTCCCGCAGTTTCTTTATTTCCATGCTGTAGAAATCCATTACGCCCTGAGTCCCTCCAGCGTTCATATATATAGGTTGTCCTGAATCAGCTGTATCTCGATATACGGAAGGATCTTGCAAGGATTGTTGCAGGCCATTAGGGTTCATGAACTGTACTATCTGCAACTGACCTAACTGCTGAGTGTTACCATTTTGATCTGCCACTGTGACCGTTCCAGTATCGTTAATAGATAAAGAACTAAGATCAAGCATAGACCATAGTGGTATAGTTAGTTGAGGCTGTAATAATAATTTAGAGGAATAATGCCTGATATAACCAGCCTGATCTACCATGAATTCGGTATCGTTAGTGTAAGCGACGGAACCGTCAGCCTGCATAAGAGGGAAGTATGTGGCTATTGGTGCATTGTTTATCCTAATGTGCAATTTAGCCTGATCTACGACTAGTGGAGGTGTTGTATAATCTGAGTAGATAACGCCCTCACAATAAGTGATAATGTCGCCTGTAAAGAAATTACTGTATGCCTGACTCGTCATAGGCGTGCCGCTATCTGCTGTTTCTGCATACAGACCGAACTCAATTGCGGCCAAACCATCAGGGTTCATGAACGTCGCTAATTGTATCTGTCCCACTACTTGATGGCTGACCTGCCCTGGCATTTTTACCAGTATAGTCCCTGTAGAAGTGATAGTTACCTTCTCAGCATCGGCAGGAAGGTAAATTTGCGGAGATAGTAGATAATCCATATTACGTGCAAGTACTACTTGTCCATTCTGGTTTAGAGTAAAGGTAGCTCCGTCGTGTGCGTATCTGATATTACCGTCGGGAGCCTGTATCGGTATGTAATATTGTAGTCCTACTACCCCTATATTGAGGACGTTCGGAGTATTTTTGTCACAGCCTATATAAGACTGGAAAGGTACGTCCTTATAAGATGACACACCAGATGTTGATCCGTTATCTACCGTTTTATTGATCGATAACAGATAAGATGTTTGCAGTGTTCTGTCTGCAGATGCAACAGTGATAATTACGTAGTTAATTCCCTTGCTAAGAGCTATAGGCTGGGAGCTACTGCCGGAAGCAATTTCCTGGTCATCTACGGTTATTATGAAAGTTGGATCAGGGACAGAAGCTGTTACAGTTATCGTCTCATTACTTGTTGTCGCAGAATATGTGACGTGTCTAGGTGAGAATTCAGGACTTAGAGCAGCAGAGGATACTGATAGATCAGAAAGATTCAAAGCAAGGAAGATCGTCCTAGATGTTTCTGTCCCACCAGTAGCAGTAATAGCCGCTTGATTTTCTTTTGAATGACTTATTGTGCATGAGGCCAAGGCAAGCGCCATTGCCTGTATGATCAAGATCTTAGAAAAAAGGTTAAGGCCGCTCTTTAGCTTCATCGTGTCCTCCGATGGCGGCCCTTCCCATCTTTTTTATTAATTACTTATATGTTATTATACACAGTAATTATATGAAAATCAAGCGAATATTTTAGAAAATTGCCTTGGAAAATTATTAAATAATAATAAATAGTTACACTCAAGCGTAGCGAAGCTGGACAGGGAAGGGTAATAAGGTGTTCACACCATTGACCCATCATGCGGGACTTTATATAGTGCCAATACTAATGGACATCAACAATATCAGTATATCCTCCGCCGCATTTTCCGCTATCCCAAGCGGGGTCATGATAGTTCAAAAACCTGATGAAAAGATCATATACGTGAATGATCGTGCGCTGAACCTTTTTGGGTTAGACCCTGTCAAAGAGGGTTTGGACCTCTCAGGGCTTGGTAATAAATTACAAAGGTCATCAGATGTGCCACTTAGGCGAGCTCTCTCAAAAGGAGAAACGGTAAAGAACGAGGAATTGATCCTGAGAAGTGCCGACGGTAGATATGTTGCGGTCAACAGCAGTGCGGCCCCAATATTAGATGATAAAAAAGAGATCATTGGAGCTATCGCTGTTTTTGATGACATTACTGATCGTAAAGAAACGCAGGATTGGATAGAAACATTCAACGCTATCCCCGACCTCATAACCATACTTGATGACCAGAACAGGATCCTCCGTGCGAATAAGGCGATGGCAGACAAGCTTGGTATTGCAATAGAGGATGCTGTAGGCCGCTACTGCTATCAGTGTGTGCACGGCACAACTTGCATGCCTAAAAGCTGTCCTCACCTTATGATGAATAAAGATGCCAAACCTCATACCACAGAAGTTCACGAAGATAGGTTGGGTGGTGATTTTTTAATAAGCGTGACACCAATATTTGATAGGAGCGGGAAGATAAAAAGGTCCTTGCACATCGCCCACGATATTAC
>JBAXXF010000272.1:0-2355 GCA_037128035.1 bacterium
AAAAGGTCCAGAGGAACGCCAAGAATAGCTAACAGACTTTTACGTCGAGTAAGGGACTTTGCGCAAATAAGGGCGGACGGAAGAATAACTAGGGATGTGGCAGATAAGGCTTTGGACCTTCTAGAGGTTGATGGAAAGGGTTTTGATGAGATGGATAGAAAGATCCTTTTAACGATAATTGAAAAATTTAATGGCGGCCCAGTAGGGCTTACAACTTTGGCCTCATGTGTAGGTGAAGAACCAGATACAATTGAGGACATATACGAGTCATTTCTTATCCAAGGCGGTTATATAGCCAAAACCGCAAGGGGAAGGGTCGCGACACCTATTGCTTATGCCCATTTTGGGATCAAGCCTCAGACTGGTCAAAAGGGCCTGTGGTAAGCCTTTACCATAAGGTTGACTACGTATTGACGGCCTTAATTTTAAAACTAGACACAAAATAGTCCAAATGTTATAAGGGGTTAACGTAAAATGGTGAAAGTAGGATTATGCAGTTTCAGAAGACAATAAAGGACAAAATTGAACTTTCAGGCATTGCCCTGCACAGCGGGCAAGCCGTTAGTATAATCATTAGCCCATCAAAGGCTGATTCAGGCATAGTCTTTATTAGGGGCGATATTGAATCAAGGCCAGAGATCAAAGCGACTTGGAATAACGTTGTAGATACAGAACTTAGCACAGTCCTAGGAAATAAGGACGGTGTAAAGGTTGCCACAGTTGAGCATCTGCTTTCTGCACTAAAAGGTCTAGGCATAGACAATGCAGTAGTAGAGGTGTTTGGCAACGAGCTTCCTATCTTAGATGGCAGTGCCGCTGTTTATGTTGATGCGATAAATAAAGTTGGGATAGAGGCTCAGGATAAACCTGTAAAATACATCCAGGTGGTAAAACCGGTCTCCGTACACATAGATGACAGGTTCGTATATCTTCTGCCAGCAAAGGACTTAAAGGTAACCTGCAGGGTCAATTATAAGAACCCTAACATAGGGCTTCAGCATCTAGAATATTGTGACAATTCTTTTGCGTACACTAACAATATATCCAAAGCAAAAACTTTCGGCTTCCTTGAACAGGTTGAAGACCTTCAAAAACGTGGATTTGCGCTTGGCGGCTCTTATGAGAACGCGATAGTCCTTAATTCTGAGGGTGTAGTTAACAAGAATAATATGAATTACGAGGATGAATTCGTAAGACACAAGATATTGGACATTATGGGTGATATATCGCTTGCAGGCCCAACAAGGCTTATAGCCCATGTTGTGGCATATAAGAGCGGACATAAGCTTCATACCCTTGTTGTAAAGGAACTCTTTGAGAGGGCTACGTGCTTTAAGATCGTTGAAGAGCCTATAGCTGTTGATGAGAAGGCTTTTGCCGAAGAGGTCTTTTCCCTTCTTGATCCTATATCAAGCCTTTAGTTTTTAATTGACATCAATAACTGTATCTAATACAAAAAGCTAGTTCTTTAGGGGTCGTAGTTCAGTTGGTTAGAACGTTGGCCTGTCAAGCCAAAGGTCGCGGGTTCGAGTCCCGTCGGCCCCGCCACTTACAGATAAATACGAACTTTCGGTTTTCAAAATTCCGTTGTTATAACTTATTGGAATTTCAAATAAATCCCAAAACTCAATTTTTACCCTATGCAATTTAGTTCGTAAAGTTGCCACAAATTCATTCTTTTGAAGTTTTTTTCTAACTCGTTCTTTATCAGCTTCGTTGACTGGGTATATTGTAATCTTTTTAATCAGAAGTTTTAAAAGCATCATTTGTTCTTCGCAGTTTAACTCATCAATCACAGCCTCTGTCCTTTTGAATGTCTCTATTATTTCTTCACTATGCAGAGTTCTTTTGCGTTTGTCTTTTATGAGCCGGTCTATCTTGGCAAGCTCCTCTGATAAATAGTTCCTATCACCTTCTAAAGTCTCCATTTCTGCTTTAATTTGCTCGGTCAAGGCAGTTAAGCCTTCACTCTTAAACAGTGTTATAAGGTTGCCTATTTCAAGGCTATTCTTCTGTAGCTTTTGTTTGATGCTGTTCTGCTTTGATTCAAGTCCTTTTACATCTACTCCAAAATCTTTATTTGCGGTTGCAATAGCACTTTCTATTAATTCTGCCTTTTTACCCAAATCCTTTATTGCCTTAATAATTAAGCGTTCCAGTGGTCTTGCTGAAATGCTTTTTATAGGGCATTTATGTGATGATCCTTTTCGTTTACTCTCTGTACAAGTGTAATAGAGATATGGGTCGCCTGTTTTGGGATTTTTCTTTCCAGAAAAGTCAGTGCTCATAAAGCAATCACAGTATCCACAGCGCAATAATCCTTTGAGTATAAGAAAATAATTATTAACGTTAAGG
>JBAXXF010000273.1:0-2345 GCA_037128035.1 bacterium
CCGTCGCATCATCCTTTTGCATCAACCTTAATATGGCCTCTGAGTCTTTTGTTGGCAGGAATCCTAATATGTCAGCAGCATCATCCGGCTCCATATAATGGAAGACATCACAGATCCTTTTATGGTTTAGACCACTCAGGATCTTTGCTACCAACTTTCTGTCTGTTATTTCAGCCAGTATTTTTGCCGCATGCTCATCATCTATTATCTGGTCAAATAGGGTCTTTCTTTCCTTGTCCTGTATACTTGGGAACACAAGAGCTAGGTCTGCCGGGTGTATTCTGTCAATAAGGGCACTAAGGTTCTTTGAATAACCCTTGTGAAAAAGCTTTAATATCGTGTTCTTAAGTATAGATGGCTTCACAACTGGCTAAGCTAGCATATCTTGACGCATTGTTTAAGCAAAAATTATGCTGTCTTTGACTTGGCCCTCTTTATGGAATAAAAATGTTGGCAGAGGAGACCTACTATGCGAATTGGTATTAGCGCGATAGAGTACTATCTACCCGAAAAGATAATAACTAATGACTTTTTTGAACATGCAAAGAGCGACTTTTTGGAAGAAAAGGTCGGTATCAAGGAAAGACATGTCGCGGCTGAAAACGAAGCTACAAGCGACCTTGCCGCAAAAGCCGTTAATAAACTTATAAGTAAACATAACATAAACAGGAACGAATTGGATTTTATAGTCCTTTGTACGTTAAGCCCTGATTATATTCTTCCTCAGACATCAGCACAGGTACAAACCATGTGCGAACTTCCTACTTCTATATATTCATTGGATATAAGGATGGGTTGTACAGGTTTTGTTCATGCTCTTACAGTTGCACAAAGTCTTATAGCTGGCATGGGCTTTAAAAAAGGTCTGGTAGTTACAGCTGATAAGTTCTCCATATATCTTAGCTACAAAGATTACACTGTAGATACACTTTTCAGCGATGCAGCAGCTGCTGTGTTGGTTGAAGAGAACCCTAAACTTTTTGAGATAGAGGCTCATGACTTTGGAACAGATGGCAGAGGTGCTGAGCACATTATAATACCTGCTGGTGGATCAAGACTCAGGATAAGTGAAGAGACATCAAAATTTGAACATATAAAACCAGGCGTAGAACGTTCAAAGAATTACCTATATATGAATGGTCGTCAGGTTATGAAGTTTGCAGATAATACAGTTCCTTCTTCTGCTAAGAAAGTATTAGATAAAACAGGAATAACATTGGACGATATAGACTGGGTCGTTATGCATCAAGCTAATAAATTCATGCTTGAAGAAATAGGCGACAGATGCGGAATACCAAGAGAGAAAAATTATATAAATCTATGGAACAAGGGTAACGCGATAGCGTCATCGATCCCAATTGCACTGAATGAACTTTGTGAGAAACACGAAAGGTGTAACAACGGTCGTTACTGGCTTATCACAGGCTTTGGTCTGGGCTTTGCTTGGGGAACCACAGTTCTAAAATACGTTGGCAAATAAGTAGAAAAAGACCTTATTTTTTCTTAGCATAAGAAACATAGAAGTAAGAACCTACTAGGGATATGGCTATAGCTAGTACTTGCCATATAGTCACTGCATCCGCCCCTATCGTAGTCTTTGTGCCTAGTGACCATTCGAACAATTTTAAGAAAGCTGCCTGTCCCACTCCTATCCCTGCAGGAGTTATTGGGATGGACATAGTTATCATTCCCAAAGGTACTATGAAAAAATATGAGTGAATGTTAAGCACGCTGAAGCCGAGAGCTTTTGTTATTAAGTAGAAGGCTGTTATATTTAACGAGTGATTAACAAAAGATATCAAAAGAGCATAAGTTAGATATTTGTGGTTGTTCCTGTATGCATGAAAGGCCTGGTACACTCTATTGAAGGCCTCTGAAAAAGGCAATTTGGACATCAACGTATTGAACAACTTGTTCTTGTTGACCCGCCTTGATAGACCAAGAAATGTCATCAGCATGAGGGCTATTAGTATTATTACCGTCGTTATTCCCAAAGACCTAAGAGCTGGGTTCCCTAGTACGACCTTTATGTTCATTAAAAGGCCCAGTACACAGATCATGATCAAGGCAGTTACACCTATTATCCTGTCAAGGAGCACCGTCAATACGGATGATGTTTTTTTGTCTTTCCATCCTTTTTTCAGCGGCGGCGTTCATGACGCATTATGCGGCGGTCGCCGTAATTCCTGGTCTGGCACTGTTCATCTTGATGATGGGCTCGCGGACACAGCGCGGCGGTCATCTGGCCTTTTTTTATCTGTCATTGACCTTTCTGATCGTGTTCCCGTGGCTGTTGCGTAACTATCAGCTGTCGGGCTCGCCGCTTGGCCTTGCAACGCATACTG
>JBAXXF010000274.1:0-2340 GCA_037128035.1 bacterium
TTGTAGCCATGGGCATGAGCCTACAGGCCTTTGGTCTTACTTCTTTATATAACTTTGCATGGTCCTTAAAATTCTTATGGGCACCGGTCATCGATATTTTTAAAACAAGAAGGTTCTGGCTACTTCTTATGGAAGGCCTCCTTTCTGCAGTATGTATATTTTTAGCATTTAGCACCTTTACTATGTCACCAATATACTACGCCGTGGTCCTTTTTGGCGTCATGGCACTATTGAGCGCAACTCATGACATAGCTATAGATGGTTTTTACCTTGAGCAGTTGAATGAAACGGAGCAGAGGTTCTATAGCGGTTTTAGACTAATGGCGTATAGGTTAGCTATGTTGTTCGTAAGCGCTATCTTGGTCGGTATAGCTGGACTTTGGGGTTGGAAGATCTGTTTCATCGCTACCGCCTTTATAATGACAGGCATCTTTGTATTCCATATGTTCGCTCTCCCTGTCTCTAAAACGGACCATGAGCATTCTTCAAAAAGGTCCACTGTTGGTAATTTTAAAGAAGCTTTCATGAGCTATCTGGAACAGGACAAGATCGTCCTGATATTATCATTCCTGATAGTTTTTATGATCGGTAACCAGATGATGTTAAAGATGGCAAAACCGTTCTTAATGCGTGAGCTTGGTATTACTATAACTCAGATGGCCATAATCTCAGGCACTATCGGTAAGATATGTTCAATAGTCGGGGCCATCCTTGGTGGTATCTTCATTTCAAAAGTAGGGCTCAAGAAAGGTTTATGGGTCTTGGCGTTCGTACAAAGTTTTGCGGTGTTTGCTTATCTTATGCTTGCTGTGTTCAGACCAGGGATATATTGGGTAGCCACAGTCCATGCCTTTGATACTTTGGCCGCAAGTCTATCTGGTGTTGCACTGGTGAATTATCTTATGTTCACCTGCAAAAAGGATTTTAAGGCATCTCACTACGCAATAGGCTCCGGTCTTATAATGCTTGGCGGAGCAATAGTGTCCATGCTGAGTGGTTATATCGCTGTAAAGATAGGATATGTTAATTTCTTCATAGTGAGTTTAGCGGCATGTGCACCTGGGCTGGTCTTGATGTTCTTTCTTCCTTTCAAGAAACAAGAACAGAACTAAATTATATCGATTATAACTTTTAATAACTTATCAAATGGCGCGCTAACTTTTTTGCCGGCTTTTTTAACTTCGTCATGTGAAGGCTTGGATTTTGTGACACCAGTCCCGTAGTTTGATACCGTGGAGATACCAACCACTTTTACCCCAAGTTGTTTTAACGCTATTACTTCTAGTGCTGTGCTCATTCCAACAACGTCCGCACCAAGCTTGTTCAGCATTTTAACCTCTGCAGCTGTTTCGTACTGTGGTCCTTTCATTGCCGCATAAACACCCTCGGACAATTTCATCTTCTTTGCTTTTGCGGTCTTCATTATCTTAGTTCTTAGTTCTTTTGTATAAGCATCAGAAAGGTCGATGAACTTTTCTCCAATAGCATTGGCTTCGTTCGATACCAAAGGTGTTTGCAAGCCCATATTGATGTGGTCTTTAATAAGCATAAGACTACCAGGTGCTAGCTTTTGGCTGGTACTTCCAGCGGCGTTGGTAACTATCGCGGTATGTGCCCCTAGCAGGACTAATGATCTGATAAGGCGAACTACGTCATCACTGCTGTATCCTTCGTAAGTGTGAAATCTTCCTCTCAAGATCCCTAGCATCTTGCCTTTGTACTCAGCTATTTCTATAATGCCCTTATGCCCGCTGACAGTAGACACCGGTATGCCTGGTATCTCAGAATATGGTATCTCTTGTATCTTTTTTGTATCAGCCAACACTTCGCCTAGGCCGGAACCAAGAACAACTAGTATCTCAGGCTTTCTGTTGCCTATCCTTCTATTCAAGTATTCAACGGTCTTGTTCATAGGATGCGGAAGTTTATCTAGATCGATGTGCATGGCTTTTCTCCTTAATTTATAAACAAAAAGGGCGCGTCGCTGCCGACACGCCCTTTAAATTCCATATTAGGACCAAAACATTACTCTACCTTTTCACCTTTCTTGAACTTCAATATCTCTATAAGTTTTTCTGGTTTCTCGGTCGCCATTTTCCTTAGGAACATCATTCTCTTATTATAAGAGATCGCTAGGTCCTGGAAGAAATCCATTTTACGGAAATTTATTGTGGTAGCCAAGTTCTCAGGAGCTATAGATCTTAGATACATATTCATTCTATATATCGGACCGGCTATCCTGTGAGAGAAGAACAAGCCTGACAAGAATATCACTACAAAGACGACAACGGACGCGATTATGAAATAGGTATTCATATCTGAGCGGCTGTCCTCTATGAA
>JBAXXF010000275.1:0-2267 GCA_037128035.1 bacterium
GCTGTACAACGGTACCTTCACTATAGTTCATCTTTAAAAGGTACCCCGATATCTTGGCGTAGATATCGGTGTTGACGTCCCCCTGTGTAGTACCCACCCATTCCTTTACCAGTGGCACATCTTTCTTGGGCACCTCTATTACAAGCACGCTCACGGCAGGGCCATCAGTCACTTTATTGTGAGCTTTTACGTAGGCATCATATTTTGTGTAAGCAAAGACGGATGCGCCTAGCACGATGGCAATAATTACGGTGATTAATAGGACTTTTTTCCTTTTTTCAGAGTCGGCCATTTAATACTCCTTTGGGAAATAGCAGTACTTTTAGCCGTATTATACATTACTTGGATTTTTTGACTAGTCGTTATCCTTCTCTGATAACTGTACGGAAACTGTTCCTTAATTCGGCTTTTCTAAGCCTTATGGTGTTAGGTGTTATTTCCACCCATTCATTATCGTCTATCCAGACGATGGCCTCGTCCAGGTCCATCTCTTTTATCTCTACTAGTTTTGTAGATTCATCACTACCGGAAGCACGCATATTAGTAAGTTTTTTTGCTTTTGTAGCATCGGCGTTCAGGTCGTTGACCCTGTTATTCTCACCGAAGATCATACCTTCGTAAACTTTTACGCCTTCTTTAATGAATAGTTTTCCTCTGGATTGAAGATGGAAAAGCCCGTATTGAACGCTAACTCCAGGTCTATCAGCAATCAGAGCACCGTTCTTTCTGCTAAAGCGTTTTCCAAGATACGGTATGTATCCTTTAAGACTGCTGGAGAAAATAGCTTCACCCCTGGTGGCTGTAAGCATCGGGGACCTTATACCGAACAATCCTCTTGTAGGGATCGTGAATTCCAATCTTACTCTGGATGACGCGTGCATATGCTCCATGTTATCCATACGTCCGCCGCGGTCGGCTAGAAGCTGAGTTACAGTTCCTATCATGCTATCAGGCACATCTATTATCAAAGTTTCTTCTGGTTCTAGAAGCTGACCATCTTTCTGGATAGGTATTATCTCTGGACAACCGACCATAAGTTCATAGCCTTGTCGTCTTAATTCTTCAAGTAACACTACAAGCTGAAGCTCTCCTCTTCCTTTTAAAAGGAAGACCTCTGCGCTTTGTGTCTTGTCCATTTTTAGAGAAACGTTGGTCTGGCAAGCTTTCTCTAGGAGCTCTTCAAGTTTTTTAGTGGTTACGTATATTCCTTCTGTACCAGCCAATGGAGACGTGTTTACAGATATCCTTATTGCAACGGTTGGAGGATCTACTTTTAGTCTTGGTAGCGCAACTGGGTTCTCTGCACAGCAAATGGTATCGCCGATCTCTATTGATTCAGCACCAGAGATCAAAGCAATATTACCTGCTTCAAGCTCGTCAACACGCTCTGTGCTGAGGCCCGCAAATTTTTCTAATGCGGTTACTGTAAATTCCTTTACCTCATTATTCTCATTTATAAGCGCAAGCTTTTGTCCCACGCTTACCTTACCGTACTCTATTCTTCCTACGGCGAACTGCCCCATAAAGGTACTATAGACCCTGTTGGCCACAAGCATGCTGAAGGGCTTATCTATATCAACCTTTGGTGAAGGGAATTCGCTAACTATAGCGTCCATCAATTCATTAAAATCCTCACCCTTGGTGTTCTTCTTTGAACTTGCCCAGCCGTTCTTGGAGCTTGCATAAAAAGTTTTATAATTAAGCTGTTCTTCGTTGGTAACAAGGTCATAGAAGAGCTCAAGTATCTTTTCTTCTACTTCCTCTATTCTTGCGTCAGGGCGATCTACTTTATTAATAACGACGATAACCTTTATATTCTTTTCTAAAGCCTTTCTTAATACGAAACGTGTTTGAGGAAGAGGACCCTCTGATGCGTCGACTAGCAAAAGCGCTCCATCGACCATGAACAAGGCTCTTTCCACTTCTCCACCAAAGTCAGCGTGCCCTGGTGTATCGACAATATTTATGGTTACGCATTTCCAGGTGAAATTGGCGTTCTTTGCTGTGATGGTGATCCCGCGTTCTTTTTCAAGTTCACCGGAGTCCATGACCCTTTCTTCCATTTCCTGGTGCGCTTTGAATACACCTGATTGTTTAAAAAGACGGTCAATTAAGGTTGTCTTTCCGTGGTCTACGTGTGCAATGATGGCAAGGTTTCTAATTTTCATGTTTCTCTTTGTTTTGTGTTAAGTTTTTTAGGACGGCGCAATCAATAACAGAATTGCTCAGCAAAGTCTAATTTTATTAATATTTCCGCACTATTAAAT
>JBAXXF010000276.1:0-2251 GCA_037128035.1 bacterium
TTATTTTATTAAGAAATTCAAAAGAGTACTTTGTGTGTTCTGAATGTGATCTACTTTTCATGGACCCACTGAAACATCCCAGCCAGGACGAGCAAAAAGAGCGATACAAAAAACACAAAAACAGTGTGCAGGATGCAGGATATAAAGATTTCTTAATGCAAGTTGCGTCTCCATGCTTTGAATTTATAGATAAGGACTCTGAGTGTCTGGACTATGGTTGCGGCCCGACAAAGGTAATGGAGGAACTTTTTAAGAAGAACGGATATATGATGACAAGTTACGATCCTTTCTTTTATCCCCAGATCCCAAATAAAAAATATGACCTTGTGACATGCAATGAAGTAATAGAACATTTTACTTTTCCAGATAAAGAGCTCAAAAAACTCTGTGATCTATTAAAGGTGGGTGCCTATTTAGCTATTGGTACACAGACCTGGGATGAGCGGATAGACCTTAAAAACTGGCACTATCTTACGGACCCTACGCATATATCCATCTATAAGAGGCATACACTCGAGGTCATTGCTAGGCTTTTTGGCCTTGTTACAGTAGGCCAGAACGACGACAGGGTTATTCTCTTCAGGAAAACATCAGAAATTAATCGCTAAAGGGATATTTTACTTTTCATTTTGCTTAGGATGTTATAAATATATACTTGATGAAACAGATTATTATTGGTGTCTTGGTCTTTTTAGCATGGCTTGCTATTTCCACATACTGGTATGTCTGTGGAATAAGAAATTTATGCGAACAGCCAAAGAAACAGCAAACAGTGGTCTTACTTCCTCAGGAAGAGGCTGCTCCTATAAAACAGCCAGAACCAAAACCGGAGCCAAAACCGGAACCCGCACCAAAGGTAGAAGAAAAGAAAGACCTAATACTTCCAGTCGTATATTTTATTTTTAATAGAGATTCTGTTAAGAACGTGGACGACCTTATTGCCGCCTCAAGGATAGCCTCTAATTATCTTGAGGCCAATTCTGATACCAAACTTTATATAACAGGTTACGCGTGCAACGTGAGCGAATCAGATAGTGCTTACCAACTTGGGCTCTTGAGAGCTAACACAGTAAGAAAATATATGGCCTTGCACGGAGTACCTGACAATAAGATCATAGCAATATCCAAGGGCGATGATGAGCCTAGGGCCACCAACGATACTCAGGAAGAGACGATGTTAAACAGAAGAGTAGAGATGATAATTAAGTAGACACTCTTCTTTTACTAGACAGGAGGTTTGGTTTGGATCAGATAATGAATCTGCTTACTCAAAATGTATCAGACAAGGCATCCGCCACGATAGAAATAATGTTTATGCTCACTGTGTCTTTTATGATCGGTGTGTTCATGGTGTGGGCTTATCATAAGATAAAAATGGCTATGGCCAAAAAGAAAATAAGCAAACTAAATGCCGATATCTTGCTACAGCAAGAAGAGTTCAAGAGAATAAAACACGAAAAAGATAAAATAAATTTTAGTTACAAGACATTGACGGAAGATAATAACAAGCTGATGTCAGATCATAAACAGCTAAAAAAAGAGAACGATAAATTAAAAGAACAGCTTAACCTTGAAAGGCAGAAGCCAATAATGAGCGCTGGGCAACATAAGGAAGAAATGAAAAAGCTCAGTACTATTAATGAAAGACTTGAGGGCGAAGTCCGAGACCTCAACAAACAGGTCCAACGACTTAAAGACGATAACGATTATATGAAGTCTCAGGAAAAAAGAGCAAAAGAGGGTAGTTCAGAAGAGGTTAATGAAATAAGGCACGAGCTTCACCTAGAAAAACAAAAGAACATCACTGAGCTAAGAGAATTGAGGCGCGAGGTCCAGCGGAACAAAGTAGAAAAAGAGAAGGCACTAAGGGAATTAGACCTAGCCCTGCTTAATAGTCAGATAGTTAAAGAAGAGAACGAAAGGATAAAGGCGGAAAGGGACAGGATAAAATTCGAAAGCGATAAGTTGAGAGCTGATACGTACAGAGTTGTTAAAACAGAACATAAAAAACTTGAAGAAAAGGAAGAAGAGTTTGAGAGGAAAAAAAGACTTCTCCTAGAAAGTATAGGTATAGTTGCTGAGTCAGAAAAGGAAGACCTTAAGCAGATAAGAGGGATAGGGCCTTTCATAGAGAAAAAACTTCATCAAATAGGTGTATATACGATACAGCAGATAGCTAATTTCACTAAAGATGACATTGTAAGGGCGACCGAGCTTATTAAATACTTCCCTGGAAGGATAGAAAGAGACC
>JBAXXF010000277.1:0-2226 GCA_037128035.1 bacterium
GAATGAGAATAGTATATATGTGAGTTCTTGACCATCGCTGTGCAAAGCACACTGATATTTGCCTCATCCTGATGGAAGGTGGTCAAAAGCGACCTTAGCACTTCAAATTGAGGATGATTTACTTTATCAAATATCTCTAGGTACGATTTGACCTGCCTGCTGGAAAGTTTCTGTTTTGTAATATGTTTGACGAGAGCATCATAAAGAGTATCCATCTCCAGACTGCTTGGTTCAAGCAGATACGATAGCTTGAGCAAGTATTGTGAGATCTTTATACGTGAACCTGTCTCCAACATCTTACATACAAGATTCACGCCGCTGGAAACATCCCTTAGCTCTTCAAATAGGACGCGATTGATCTCTTTCAACATAGGAGAAGCTTTTTCTATTTTCTGGTCTTCGCAGAACTCAAGAACCTTTTTGAGGTCTATATAAATAGCTGACCTGTGCTCTGTTGATAGGTCTTGCGGAATGGCTTTGTATATCGCTCTAGCTTTATTGAAAACGACCTTCTCGTAAAGCTTGTTCGTGAACTTATCTATCATTTCTTCACTGGCATCTTCCATGTCAGCAAGTTCACCATGCATCTCTTTTGATATCTCTTTTATGGCATCTGAGTTTACTAGATCGCCCTCGTCCAGATATCCTTCAATATCGTTGACCAGCATTTTCAATTCTAATTGGAAGATCAGTAGCTCCTGGTTCTCCAGAACATCTTTTTCTTTTGTTAGAAGGAATATCAATGCGTCTATGTATTCGTTCGACCTTGGATTGCAGAGGTGAGCATTCCAGAACGTCTTCCAATTCCTTGGAAAGTAATTCAAGAGCTCCAATGCTTTTTCTGTTTTATCCTCGTGGAAATATTTATCGAACAAGATTCCGAACACCTGCTTTACCTGTTCATCAGGGTTCCTTAGGCACTCTTCCTTTGATCTTGGATCGATCTGAGGTCTATAATTCTCGTCGTTAATATATTTCAGCAATTCAAGTTTGCTGCTATTCTCCAGGGATTCCATCAACTGCTTATATGTTTTATCTTCTGCTGAATAGTTAGTATTCCAATATTCGTTCAAGAGTTCCGTTATCTTAACTGTCTTTTCATTAGCGTTCTTTATCCTTTCAGGTAGAAAAGAAATAACGTCGACAAGGAATGGATTGTCTGAGAATTTCAGAAGGAACTTTATCCACTTTGTATAGACCGACAGGACATCCTCTTCTGTGTCAGCAAAGTTAAGAGTGATCTTGAAGACGCTGTTAAGTGTCTCAAAAGGGATCGTCGTCGGTAATTTATTTGTCTTGTCCAAATATTTAATGAGATCAAGCAACGCAGGATATGCGTGTTCTGATGTACTCGCGAATAGATGGACTAAACTACTTGTCTGCGAAATATCTTGTTTTAAGTCGCTGTTCTTAATTATTCCCATTTCTCTTTTTTAGGGCTAGGCAAATCAAGGTCACTTCCACCGCTAATACAGCGGGAGTGGTTGAGAATATTTAAAAGGTGATCACACCTATTAAATTTGACTTACTGCGCCCTCTTCAAAATTTCTAACGATACCCCATCGGTAGATAATGAAATTTTACTGTAATAGGGATTTTTGAGCAAGATTTTTATTATGATAATATGAATTTTGCGATCTCAAGTATCTTATTGAGGTCCTGGTGACGGGCAATGTAGGCATAGTTCCCAATAGCCGCACTAAAGACATCAGGAATGACCGTGTCAGCAACTATATACTTGCCATACTTCTCAAAGATCTCCTGCCGTGAATGTTTATAATTGTTAACGTACTTCCTTCCTATGTAACAGCAGTGGTACTTGCGGTCATATTTAGAGTCGAACCTATTGTTAACTACGACGTTGGCCCACTCCTGGTATATATCGATGTCATTCGCAAAATTGAACATATCGGTAGTAAGCGCTCCTGGCGGTCTCATGTTGACCTCAAGCGCAACTATTTTTTTATCCTTCTTTGTCCTGAAGTACTCAAGATGGAAGAACGTTTCCCTAGCATTGAACGCCTTCAATGTCTTTAGTCCTGCATCCTTTAGGTCCTCTGGAATGTCCCTAAGCGAATAATAAAAGAGGTCATGTGACTCATTTACCGAGTGCATTATGCCAGTACTAAAAAAGTGGGACGTATAGAATACAGGCTTTCCATCTCTGTCAGCAAGACCGTCAAAACTATAAAGATCGCCATCTATATAGATGGCGATCTTTATAGT
>JBAXXF010000278.1:0-2225 GCA_037128035.1 bacterium
GTTCCCTATCACTCCACCAATATCTCCGCTGAAACATAAAGAATATCCGACCACGAACCATAGAACCGTTGTAAAACACATTGAGACAAAGCTCTGGATCATGATAGCAAGGACGTTCTTTCTTCCAACAAGTCCACCGTAGAAGAATGCTAGTCCTGGCGTCATCAACATAACAAGGCTAGTCGCCAGCAACATAAAACCGGTATTACCAGAATCAAAGTGCATAAACCCTCCTGAAATAAGAAATGTTTAACAGTATTAGGAGATAATAACAGCTTGGCGCTAAGTTAAAACTGGGGATTACCCTTAGGTCATTCTAAGGGATTTCCTTATGCGTTGGTTATACCTTCGCGAATGGCATATTTGGTCAATTCTGCGATGCTGTGGAGCTGGAGTTTTTCCATTATTTGATGACGATGGGCCTCTACGGTCTTGGCACTAAGGCCAAGTTCAGAAGCGATCTCTTTTGTGGCCATACCTTCTGCGATGTGTTTGAGGACCTCTCGCTCTCTTGTCGATAGGACGGACCTTGTAGCAAGATAATCCTTAACCACTACTTCTGTTATCTTGGTACTTAGGAATATATTCCCACCGTAGACCTTCCTTATGGCAAATAACAGTTCTTCTGAAGCGCTGTCTTTAAGGACGTAGCCCAGAGCCCCTATATTTAGAGCCTCTGTCACAAATCTACGATCAGAATGCATGGACAGGATGAGAACTTTTGTCTTAGGACAATTCTTAATTATCTCTTTTGTTGCTTCTATACCGCTCATGTCAGGCATTGAGATATCCATAACTACGACGTCCGCTTTGTGTTTTTTTGATTGTTCAATAGCCATAGCGCCACTACTTGCCTCTGCTACAACTTTCATATCCGTTTGTTTCTCAATAAGGGACATCAGTCCCTCTCTAACCATTTTGTGATCATCTACAAGTATGATCGAGATCTCCTTCTTCATACATTCACCTCTATGGTAGCATGTGTGCCCTTACCAATGGACGACTCTATTAAAAGACGTCCTCCATTATAAGCTAGTCGTTCTCTGCTACTTAATATACCAAAACAGTTGTGCTCTTCTTGGATATTCTTAAAACGTTTTTGCATATCAAAGCCGACACCATTATCAAGCACATGGATAAGCACTTGCTTATCAGATATCTTTTCCATCTTTATGTTTATTTTAGATGCTGATGCGTGCTTAACAACATTCATCAGCAGTTCATTAACGACCCTGAATATAATGATATTGTATTCATCAGAAAGTTTAGGCATCTCAGTCAGGCCAATAAAATCTATATCCAATTTGTATTTTTTCTTGCTTGATTCTGTTAGCCATTCTAACGCAGGAACAAGCCCAAGCTCATAAAGGGTTGGTGGAACAAGTTCAGCGGTCAACGTACGTGTATAACTGATACTCTGGTCCGTAAGTGTAACAAGGTCATTTACTATATCATCAAGACCGCAGAAGATCGCATTCCCTCTTAACGTCTTCAGCTTTATCTTCATCATTGCAAGAGCCTGCCCTAAATGATCGTGCAGGTCAGAAGCTATCTCTCTTCTCTGTTTTTCTTCTAACATAGACAGTTTGTGAGCCATTGCTTTATTCAGTCGCTGTTCATATTTTATATAATCAAAGAAGAGCTCAAGCTTTTTATCCAGCATATTCAACAATTCATGCGTGTTGGAATTAGCAGAGGAGTCGTTGCCTATAAAACAATTAAGGAACTGGCTCGAGTACATTTTGTTCTTTAAGTTCTGGGGGCCGGATTCAAATTTGTTATCATCAAAAAGTATCTGTATCCTTGCAGGCTGGAACGGCCAAAAGTCCTGAATTGTCTTTAGTATCTCATCAATAGCTGACGCAGTATCATCGTGCCTTTTTAAAAGGACACTAGACACTTCATCAAGAAGGGTAAGGTTCTTTAAGTCGGACAGCATAGTTAACTTATATGTATCTAGGACTTAGCAAAAAGTATATTAATCTTTTTCGTAGGCACCCATGGACCACCCTGCAGCGCCATCGTTGGTCATGCCAACAGGTGTGTTAGTTGTTCTTACTGCACCATCTCTATCATAGGAAACACTAACTTCAGATGAAAGATCTAATCCGCCACCTCTGACATTGATATTTGCTGCGTAGAAAGCTAAGTGGTAATCAGCATTATCAACATCTACAAAGTCCGGAGGACTGGAGATGTTACCCAATACAGTCATATCCGTAAGT
>JBAXXF010000279.1:0-2222 GCA_037128035.1 bacterium
CTAAAGAATAACATCGCTATATATAAATACCTTCCAACTGAACTTAGAGACCAATTAAAAGACCTTATGAAAGTTTTTATTGCAGAAAAGAACTTTGAAGGTTGTGGTGGTCTAGAAATGACCAAAGAAATAAAGGTGACCATAGCCGCTCAGGCCTGTGTATTGATGTTGAATAGAAAACCTGTTTTTTATCCACACCTTTATTCAATACTAGTGTATCCCAGCTCTTATTTTGCAAGAGATATAGATCCGCTGTCCTTTGGCACCTATGTGATAAGTGAATCGTTCAGGATGGGTGAGTCGTGGAAAGCAGGGATAGTAGTTTTGGCATGGGACCATGTGCAAAGAGGTGCTCTTGATATGGACGATGGGCATAACGTAGTGTTCCATGAATTTGCGCATCAGCTGGATGAAGAAGACGAGAGGCATGCGGATGGTGTACCAGTGCTTAAAAGACCTTCAAGTTATTTGACCTGGGCAAGAGTTTTTTGCAGGGAATTTGCCAAACTTAAAAGAGAGATCAGACGCAATCATGAAACCGTCATAGATGACTACGGCGCTACAAACCCTGCGGAGTTCTTTGCAGTGGCTACTGAATCCTTTTTTGAAAAGCCAAAGCAGATAAAAGAACGACATCCAGCATTATATAAAGTGTTAAAGGATTATTACAATCTGGACCCCGCTAAGTGGTTGGCAGAACCTAAAAACATCTAAAAAGCCTGCTTGCGGGCCGTGGCTTTTATTGATATACAGGCAAGCTATGTGTGGAGTATTAGGATTAAGATGTCAAAAAGACCGCCACGACCTTGGTGCTGTGGCTTCCAAGCTATTGAGAATGCTTGAATATCGTGGCTATGACTCCACGGGGGCTGCTATTCAAGATTCAAAGGGAAACATTTCTCTAAGAAAGGACGTTGGGTCCCCAACGAATGTTACTAAGAAGCTTGATATATATGGCTTGCAGGGGAAGATCTTCTGCGGGCAGGTAAGGTGGGCCACTTTTGGTACCGTTACCAAAGAAAATGCACAACCTCATGAAGTTAAATGCAAAACTCACATATATGGGGCTCATAACGGCAACATAACTAATTGCGATCAGCTGAAACACTGGCTAACAGATGAAGGACACAACGTCGTAAGTGATAATGATGGTGAGATGCTGGTACATATGGTGGAACATTTTTTTGCCATAGAACTTAAAAAGATACCTGGTAGCAAAGATGTTAAAGCCCGCGCCGAGGCCCTTAGAACGGCCATATTGAACGCCTTCCAAAAGATAGTTGGCTCCTTTGCGGCCGTGATAGTTGACCCTGTAACGGAGACGATGGCATCCATAAAAGCAGGCAGCAGTCTTTATATGGGACAGGGACAGGACGCCGTTAATGGCTCTTTCATAATGGCATCTTCTGATCTTGGTGCTGTGCTTTCACAGACAAAGATACTTCTTCCTATGAACGAGAACGAATTCTGTATATTCAACTCAGAGGAATATTCATTCTACAATTTGAGCACTGGGGAGCGCATCTCAAGAGAACCAGTGAGAAGCAAGTTGAAGATAGAAGAGACAAAACTGCATGAGCCTTTTCAATATTTTATGGAACAGGAGATACATAATCAGGTAGAGACAAGTCGCTATGTTATAGATTTTTATACCGGCAATAATAAGGTGCTCGACTTTGTTGAAGATGTCCAAAAGAGAACGCCCAAACTGGTAGAGACCATAAGGGACGTAATAACAAAACTATCTAACACCGTCGATTGCTGTGACACAAAAGAGATAGAAGAGATCAACAGTCTTGTGAGATCTGCAGGTGTAGATCTTGAAAAGGTGCCTGATAGAGTTAGAGGTACATCAGGGTTTGGCTCTAACGTGGCTAGTTTTCTGGAAGATGTATTGGCCCATGAAGGATATTCGAAATATAATTCTGTGCTAAAATTAATTGATGCTGTGTTCATGATGGATGAAATAAAGGATGCCAGGGATAGAGCAGCAAAGTTCGTTGATATCCTGATAGATGCGAAGAAAAATGGTCGTTCTGTTTACTGTGTGGCTTGTGGAACATCTTATAACGCTGCCAAGACAGCCGGCATATTCTTTAACACCATGGCAGGGATGAACATCTCTCCTATGTTACCCGGAGATTTCAGATCACAGTGCTCCAGGTCAGTGCACGATGGGGATATACTTCTAGGTGTTAGCCAGAGCGGAGAAACAAAAGATC
>JBAXXF010000280.1:0-2220 GCA_037128035.1 bacterium
GGACTTAAAGGTGGAGAGACCATCGTCGTTGAAGGATTCTTGAAGATCAGGGAAGGAATGACGGTAGCTCCAGAAAAAGATACGTCTTTTAACAAAGAAGTAGAGGGCTAAAACATGGGAAAATTTTTTGTTAATCGTCCAATAGTGGCGATGGTAATATCCATCATCACTGTTGTCGCGGGGCTTGTTGTACTTAGAGGCCTACCAGTATCTCAGTACCCTGACATAGCGCCGCCAGAAGTTGATATCACCACCAGCTATACTGGTGCAGACGCACTGACCATAGAACAGTCGGTAGCCACACCTATTGAACAACAAGTCAACGGTGTTGATAACATGTTATATGTTACATCGACCAGCGCCAATGACGGTTCAATGACCGTTAAGGTGTCTTTTGATGTTGGTACCAACCCAAACATGGATCAGGTTTTGGCGCAGAATAGGGTCTCACAAGCATCTGCATCACTTCCTTCAGACGTTAAATTATGGGGAGTTACTGTTCAGAAATCGTCCCCTCTACCGATAATACTTTTCTCCATCTACTCGCCCAAGGCGACATATGACAAACTGTTCTTATCCAACTATTCAACTATAAATATAGTAGATCAGCTCACAAGACTTCCAGGAGTTGGACAAGTTAGGGTCCTTGGTTCAGAAGATTATGCAATGAGGATCTGGGTGCAACCCGACAAACTTGCCAAGCTCGGCTTGACAGCTTCCGACGTTATTGGGGCCATTCAGGGCCAGAACGCAGTTAATCCAGCAGGTCAGATAGGTGCAGAACCTGCACCAGCTAACAATGAATTTACCTTGACCGTAAAAACAAAGGGCAGGCTACTATCGCCTGAAGAATTCTCTGATATTACGATAAAATCCAACTCGGACGGCTCTGCGGTAAAAATAAAAGATGTCGCACGTGTTGAGCTTGGTGCTCTTTCTTATTCCTCTAGAGCACGCTACAATCAAAAACCAGCGGCTATAGTAGCAGTATATCAGATAGCAGGTAGTAACGCTTTGGACGTTGCTAAAGTCTCAAGGGTAAAAATGGAGGAGCTATCCAAACGCTTCCCTAGTGGTATTAAATATGACGTGGGACTGGATACTACAGCCCCTATAACTGCCGGTATCAAAGAGATAACGCAAACACTTTTTGAAGCTATAATCCTTGTCCTTCTTGTCGTTTTTCTCTTCTTACAGAATTGGAGAGCAACAGTTATACCTATGGTCACGGTGCCTGTCTCACTTATAGGTACCTTCATCTTCTTCCCACTTTTTGGTTTTTCCGTTAATACACTTTCTCTATTTGGATTGGTGCTGGCAATAGGGCTGGTCGTAGATGATGCAATCGTAGTGGTGGAGGCAGTAGAACATCATATAGAAAAAGGCCTTAGCCCAAAGGAAGCTACCATTAAAGCGATGGGAGAGATCACGGGGCCGGTTGTCGCTATAGCGTTGATATTGTCGTCGGTATTCATACCGGTTGCCTTCATACCTGGTATAGTAGGAAGGATGTATCAACAGTTCGCGATGACTATCGCGCTTTCTGTTATCATATCCGCGTTCAATGCTCTTACACTAAGTCCGGCGCTGTGTGCAATGATGTTAAAGCCAAGAAAAGAAGGCGAGTCATCAAAGGGGCTTTTACAAAAAATATTCGAGAAGTTCAATATTTACTTCGATAGAACAAGAAAGGGATACGTTAATACCTCTGATTTCTTGATGAGAAAGACATTTAGGAGTGTAGGGCTTTTGCTTCTGACAGTTGTCTTGGTCGTCGGATTGGGTAAATTGATACCATCAGGTTTTATCCCGCTAGAAGATATGGGTTACTTCTTTATGAACGTAACACTCCCTGATTCAGCATCACTCCAACGTACAGATGAAGTGATGAAAAAGGTCGATGCGATGCTAATGGAAACACCTGGGGTGGAGAACATTATCTCCATCGGCGGCTTTAGTATGCTGACAGGCATTTCTAGCTCCTATTCCGGCTTCTATTTTGTTAAACTTAAACCTTGGGATGAAAGGAAGAGTAAGGCACTACATGCCGATATGATAATGGATTCCCTGAATAAGAAACTTTCTGGAATTAGAGAAGCCATCGTCTTTAGCTTTCCTCCACCTCCTGTTCCAGGTCTTGGTACGGCAGGCGGTATAGATTATATGTTACAGGACCGTAGTGGTGGCACTCCTGAATTCCTTGCAGATAACCTCAATAAG
>JBAXXF010000281.1:0-2218 GCA_037128035.1 bacterium
AGGAAAGGAATTCATTTCAAAGTATGCAAAGTAAGCCCGTTAAAATAGAAGCCTACGTTGATGGCTCATATAAAGATGGCCGTGTAGGTTGGGGCGCTGTCATAATCAAAAATAACGAGCTATATGGCGAGTTCTGTGGCCTCCTCAATGATGGGGAGGAGCAGGGTACTCGCCAAGTAGCCGGTGAACTTAGGGCGGTCAAAGAAGTAATTTTTTGGTGCCAAGAGCAGGGCGTTAAAGAAATAACGATCCATTATGATTATACCGGGATAAAAGATTGGCCTACTGGTGCTTGGAAAGCAAAGAACCCTATAACACAGGATTACAGGGACTACGTAAGGGCTTCTGGGCTTAAGATACATTGGGTCAAAGTAAAGAGTCACAGTGGGAACAAATATAATGATAAAGCTGATAAACTCGCTAGAGAGATAATCAGTGATTAATTAAGCTTTAGAGCAGTAACCTTTCTTCTTGCAAACACTAACACTGCCAAAGGTAACAACATCATAGCTGCTAGTCCGCCTATATTGCTGTTATTAGTACCGCTGTTTGATATTGAACCGCAACCTGCTGTCTTACTTGCGCTTGTGCTCTGACTTCCGCCATTACCTGTACCAGTAGCTCCTGATCCTATAAGATAGTTAGCGCCATCAACATCATCTGCTGCTAGCGTTCTTGTTGTCTTTGATGTTCTAACTGCATTCATTGCAGCTCCTGCAACCGTTGTATGTCCCAATCCTATTACGTGTCCAAGTTCATGAAGTGCTATTGTCTCAAGGTCATCATGATAAAGCAGTCTATTTGGGCTACTTTCTTTATCTGTTGTCCATGCTACTGACTCTGAATTAAAGACGATGAAAGCATCTGTCATCGTGTCGCCATCACCATATTGTCCACCAACCGCAACTGTAACATCAGGATCGAAACCATTTGAATCTTCTCTAAAGTTTGCGCTGAAAGTTATAGAGTTAACGCCATCTTTGTCCATTCCAGTGGCTGCTGTGACAGAATAATCAACTGCGCTTATATCTAATATATCCTTGCCTGTCCCTGTATTCCATTTACTCATTGCACTTGTTATTACCCTCTGTACTTCTGCATCTGATATTCCAGCGTTCGTAGGGTTCAACTTCATGCTGATAGGAAAGCTTTTCCAACGTGCTCCTGTTTCTGCTACGCCATTTAAAGTGTAAGCGTACGCATTGGATGTTAGTGTAAGGGCTATTGCAAGAATTAAGGATTTCTTCATTTTAGTTCTCCTGATTTTCTGTTGCTTCGATCTTATTTTTGATCTGCTGAATGTCGATCTCTTCAACTTTTCCAGGCTCAAACTTGATCTCGCCTTGCACGCCGTATCTTACGAACATTGTTCCTGCGTTCTGTGTATCCTTTATCAATTTGTCATTAACTACTTTGTAAAGACCCTGAGAGTTACCAACGACATAGTAAAAACCGTTCTTGTCATGCTTTAGGCTTACTACTACTTGGCTACCTTCTACGAATTTTGCTAATGAATCTACAGAAAGGGTTATATTCTCAGCCGTTCCGCCCATCTGCCTTATAACGATCTTGTCGGAGATATAAAGAGGACGATCTGGATCGTTCTTATATATCTCGGAAACATCTATTGTTATGTATTGGAAAGGCATATTGGCTTTTTCTATAGCAGTATAAATGCTGGATACCTGTCCCTTTAGGACGTATTCAGCTCTTTTTACTATTTCTTCATCATTTATCTGCATTATTGTTGATGCGTAGACTTGCGACGCCATAAATGCCATCAATATCAAAGCTTTTCTAACAACGTACAACTTCATGCTTTGTTCCTCCGTTTTTCTGTTCTCTTAACCTTTAGACAGTTCTCGAGGGAACTAAGGTTAAAAAAAACTTACTTATTTAAGCCGCTAGATCCTCCTTAATATTGTTCAATCTGCACTTAAGGGTCATCATTGCCTTTGCATGTAGCTGGCTTGCGCGTGACTCTGATATCTGTAATGTTCCAGCTATGTCTTTCATGCTCATTTCGTCGTAGTAATACATTGATACAACTAGCTTTTCTCTTTCAGGAAGTTCGTTTATGTTGTTCTCAAGGACTTTCTTTACTGATTCGTATGATGCTTTTTCTGCAGGATCTGCATTAGTATTCTCGTCGCGTAGCCTTAATACTGTCCTTTTTGAATCGGATGTGTCACAAGCGGATGCTTCTATGCTTAAAAAG
>JBAXXF010000282.1:0-2175 GCA_037128035.1 bacterium
ATCAATATATTTTAGACCTCTATCTGTCTGTCTTAAAATAAGCGATTTTTCCTCTTTTACGGTCTTGTCATCGTCCGGTTGATCAAGTAGTAGCAGGATTGATCTTTTGATTATATTTAGTGGACTTTTCAGGTCGTGTGAAACGATCGATAAGAATTCATCTTTAATGTTTTCTGCTTTCTTGCGCTCGGTGATGTCTTTGCTTAGATGAACAAACCTAACGATCTCCCCTTCTTTATTATGCACAGGGTATGCAGTAACTTCGACAAAAGATTTACTTCCATCTTTATTAAAGTGAGTATGGGTACTAGTTACAGGTTTACCTGTCCTCATTATCTCAGCAATAGGGCAGGTATCATTAGGGGATTCACAAGGTGTTTCGCGGTTATGTGTTACGCTATAGCAATAGTTTCCAGTAACATCCTCTACATTACAACCACTCTGTTTAAGGAACGCCTCATTTGCCCAAATTATTTTAAGGTCCCGTGATAGAAGAAGAATTCCATCTGATATTCCAGTGGCAACATCTTTTAGTATCTCATTTGTCTCCCTTAGTTCCTCTGTTAATCTATCCTCAGATTCAGCCAGCCTTAAGAGGTAAATTCTTCTGATCTGCGAAATGACGAATGGCACCAGCATTAACAGGAAGAAGATGAAGGTAATAAGTATATTTTCTGCACGATGCTTAAAAATATGTTCGCTGATAAGAGATGGGCCTGTGTCCATTACCATTATGGCGATTACCGGGCCGCCCTTACCCTTAACTATAGGTGTAAAAGCTGAAACCCCAGAGCCCCTGCCACTTTTTGTGTAGTGGTCAATGACCTTGGCCTGTCCTGAAACGAATATGTCTAAGATGGCAGAAGGAGGTTGCGTCCAGATCTCTCCTGGTCTAATGGAATCTTTAGATGTTGGTGCTTCCGAATCCGCTAGAAAGATTATTTTTCCATTTTTAATACTGAGAAGATATACGAATTTAAAATCAGAGTTGGCTTTTGCTATTTGAACAAGTTGCGCTCTAAGATTCTCATGATCTTGAGTTACGATACTATCCTCGTTGATAGAGAGGGAGGCTATCTTTGACTTTTCTAGAAGTAGTCTGCTCTCTATTTCTTGTGTTTCCTTTGTAGTATTTTGCGTTAATAGCCATCCAAAGCAGAGGACGAGTATATATGAAGCCGGCGCAATATATCTAAGTGTCTTACCCCTCCTATGAATAGGTAGAGTATAAAAATAAAACCACAAAAAGATCGAGGTAAAAGTGACAGTCAGGGCCCTTATAAGTGTTATAGGTATTCCATATGTGCTTATAAAAACATCTTCATTTATAAGCGAAGCTGGGAAAAAGTTTGCTTTTAGCACAACGATCTGGCTTACGAAATAAGTAAGGAAAAATATTCCAGCGATCAGGAATAGTGGGTTCTTAGCATGGATGATCTTTGCCTCTCTGTAGTATTTATAAGTGACAACAGAAAGCATTAGTAGGCCCAAGCAAAACCCTAGTAGATACCTGCTGAATATAAGAATGCCTAAATAACCACCCACAAAGTATCCTGAAAAAACCAAAGCCAGTGTAGGTATAAATATCCATCTTCCAAGTAGCTTGGTATTCTTTTGTTTTTGTAATTCAGCTCTTACAAACTCAAGGATGCATAGGAGAGAAGAAATAAAGAACAACAAATAAAGTGGGAATAGGATCTTCTTATAAGAGGTGAACGTGTAAAAAAAGTATATCCCAATTGCGATAGCCCTAAGTAATCCAAAGCCGGTCAGCCACTTCCAGAGTTTTTCTCCCTCTTTTTGTGTTTTGAAAAGGAAATAGGAAATAGTGGCAAGCAATACGAAAGACATGCAGTACATAAGCAGTATGTAATCTAGTTGCGAATATATGTGATAATATTCAGCCATGACCCGCCCCTTTCTTCCTTATATTTACCTCAGTTCTGTCTTAAAAGCTTCTGAAAATAGTTTTAAGCATGTAGAATATTGGTTGGAGAAATAATGGAAATTACTACTACTAAAAAAGTTCAAAGCAAAGTGCCGGCTCTAACTCTTCTCTTTTGGGTTATCAAGATCGCCGCAACTACCTTGGGAGAAACTGCGGGTGATGCAGTTTCTATGTCTATGAATTTGGGCTATCTAGTTGGTACGGCAATCTTTGCGATAATTTTTTTG
>JBAXXF010000283.1:0-2137 GCA_037128035.1 bacterium
GTCCCAGACGGCGTGCTGTATGCCCAAACCGATAGCGTTACCGGCTTCTAATTGCCGCTTGTATTCAGAGACATCCACAGCCGACAGCAAATCGGTAACGTCAACCTCGACATCGCCGCCAGTCTGAATGGTTTTGTACAGTTTGGCAATTATTCTCAGCGCCATGTCGCCGACGACAACCTGTTTTTGCAAACTCCTGGTGAACTCATGGCAGGATTTTTCAATTTCCTCGGCAGTCATCCAGTCATCATGCGCATCCCTGACGTTCGGCTCGTAGACGACGCACAGCACATATTGCTTATCGGCGTTTTTTTGAATAATCATTTGTTGATGCTCCTAATTCTTCATTCGGGCAACAAAAAAAGCAGCAGGATTGCTCCGGCTACTCAATAGTTGCTACGTGGTATACTGTTCTAAAAGGTGGTGAAGTCATGACTAATTCTGAAAAGATATTGCGTTTTCTAAACAGCGACCCCGATAAATACTGGTCAAACGACGAACTTAACACAAAATTCCCAAAATTATCTCCGGAAGAAATAGAAGTGTGTGTCAAGCGGCTCCAGCACAAAGAACTGATAGCCTTTCACGCCTTCTTTGGTGGATTTACTGTAAGAACGAACAATAGCGGGCTGTTCTATTTCGAGGATGATGCCTCTGAAAAATCCAAAAAGTGGGCGGAACGTCGTTGGGGATTAACACAACTGCTACTTTCAAATTTTGCTTCCGGCTTAATCGGTTTAGGCGCAGGATACTTGTTGTTTTACCTTACTCATTGAGCTGCGCAACAAAAACCGAGGTATATCCCTCCAAATAACGTCATCAAAGAACTGTAAGTGATCGCTAAATCCCATACCTTGCGTTCATACAAACTCATTTTGCTACCTCTTTCGTCGTTTTCTCATTGAACACACCGCCTATCTTTCGATAAGCGGTGTGTTGCTACGTGGTATACTTTACTTGACGCTCAAGCCCGAAAGGATAAATTGATGGAAGATAAACATCTAGAAATCAAAGCCGCAGAACTCTCAACCGCTCTGCTCTTAGCTTTGATGGCTAAAAAAAGTCAAGACTTCGAAATGACACATCTAAACAACTGTTTCAATGCAATATTTGACACGGTAATCGCTAAGATAAAAGGCTAATCAACCAAACAGGCTCGAGCGTCCACCCATTTCGTCAAGTTCATGGCGCATATTGAAATATATCGCCGCCAATATGCCGACAGCTATTCCTACTATCCAACTTCGTTTCATTATTTTCACATCCTTTCCCCACGAAAAAACCGCCGGTCTTTCGACGGCGGTTAGTGTTGTTACGCGGCGTGTTTTGGATTTATTTCGTCGACATCACCGACAGGGATAACCAAAGTGTTCCCTTCTGGCAGAATAAACGACGCGCAAATTGGGTCATCGTCCAAAATACCGTCGGACACAAACTCTTCCGTTGTGCCGTCCTTTAGCTTAACTATTACCTTCTCGCCGTAATACTGATCTAATGCCTTTAATTTTTCTCTTGTTGTCATCGCATCACCTTTTTTCACGTCTCGGGAATACATGCGTGCCGGTTTTCGAGTAAACAATTATGGCACATCTTGTATCTTCATATTCTTGAGTGTACTGATTCCAAAACTTCCCAACGATTGCGCCGGATTCGATCTTTTCTCTAATCCCGCCGTCTTTTGACATTGTTAAAACGCCTGTTCCGGATTTGGAGGTCACAAACGCTTGAATGTTATCGATAGTCATGTAACTCGGTTTGAATCCCGTATCATTAAGGCGTTCGTTGTTCAAGGCCAACTTGTATTTTTCAGTTCCTAATACATGTTTGTCCTGTTTTTGTTGGCGCAGTTTAAGTGGCAGTTCTCCGCTGTCTATTTTCCGCTTTATGTCATCTGTAGCAGCGGAAAATTGTTGTAAATTTATCTCGCTTACGATTATACCACTACCAACCGCGTCTGTCGAATTAGTTTCGCCGGTACTCTCTACCAACGAACAACAGCAGCGGCACCTTGGATGGAGCGGCGGGTATTCTATCTTGCCGCCTAGCGGGTCGTCGAATTTTCCTTTAACATCCGCCAGCTTGCCGCTCATCGATGCGCATACCGGACATAACCGGTCATCAGGGGTTAGTATCCATT
>JBAXXF010000284.1:0-2127 GCA_037128035.1 bacterium
CCGCAACTGTTATATCCTTATCTTTTCTTAGCTCGCCCATTCTCTTCAATCTGTATGCTCTCTGTTCAGGGCTGGTCATAAGCTCGGTATCCGGCTGTCTGCCAACAGGCATATAGTTGAAATACCAGCCTATTGAAGCACCCTTAGTTACCATGAAATCAACAAATTCATCAGAAACAAGCATTTCATTATTGAACTTTGTCGGTGTCACAGAATAACCAAAGAAAACGCCTTCGCTCTTAAGAGCATCCATCGCTTTCATTATTTTTTCATATGTTCCTTTACCACGTCTTTCATCAGTCTCTTCCTTGTAACCTTCTATCGATATGCAAGGAACAACGTTGCCAAGTTTTGCAAGTCTTGAAGCAAGTTTCTTTGTGTGTATAAGTGTACCGTTGGTGTAAACCATGAAAGTCATATCATTGTGCTCTTCGAACAGGGTCATAAGATCATCTCTTACGAATGGTTCTCCACCAGATACTACAACGTAGTAAATGCCTGCTTCTTTAGCTTCTTTCATTATTCTATCAAGAGTTGCGTAATCCAGAGCATCACTTCTGTCATAGTGAGCACTGTAACAGCCTGTACATTTCAGATTGCATCTCATGCTTGGAGAGATAACAAAAAGTAGAGGAGAACATCCTAGTTCTTCCTCCATCTTATATCTTCTGTGTCTTGCATTGATAAAGTAGTTGCCTACCATATTCTCTACAAGTTTTTTTCTTACGTTAGGGTTCAATCCTCTCCATCTGTGCTTTAGCGTCTTCATGAAACTTAGTATGAATTCCCTTCCTTCTGGGAACCTTACTTTGTTAAGCTGTTTTTTGCTTAGATTGTGGAGAATGTTGTCCGGTAAATAACTCACAACGTTCGCTAGACCAAGGATCCCTTTGTTCATCGCTTTGTACTTCAAACTCATCGCTAGATATACCTCCAGTATTTATTAACACACTAATATCTGCCCCTAGACTATGCAATGGCCATGCCAAAAAAAATACAATAATATTAGACAGTTAAGCCGTGAGTGCCTGTTAGGGGCTCTCCATTCAAGTACTTTGAGGTGCAATTTAATCGGGACCCCGCCTGCGGCTAACCCTGCAAACCCTTTAAGGAAAGGCCTGCACGGCAATGTACAGGGTAAGGCAGCAAAAAAGACTGTTAAATCCAATAAATTATGTTTTACTCTTTGAACAATGTCAGACAGAAATTCTATAAAGAGAGCCTTAATAACTTTTAGCGGTGGAACTTTTTTAAGTAGGATAACAGGCCTCATAAGGGACATCTCTGCTGCAGCATTCTTCACCAGTAGCGAGAATGACATATGGGTTGTGGCATTCAGGATCCCTAACCTTCTGAGAGGTATACTCGCTGAAGGGACTACCAATATGGCTGTGGTCCCAGTTCTCACGGATGCTTTAAAAGAGGACAGAGAAAAAGCAAAAAGGGTTTCTAGCTCTATATTCACAGCATTCCTTCTGATCTTATTGACGGTGACACTCATAGGAATAATCTTTACTCCTCAGATATTGAACATAATGGTCCCTGATTTTGCAAAGATCCCTGGCAAGATGCATACTGCTATAAACCTGACCAGGATCATGTTCCCTTATATCCTGCTGATAGGCCTGACAGCTTTCTGTATGGGCTCCTTAAATACCATTGGCCACTTTTTTGCATCGTCGATACACCCTGTATTCCTTAACATATCACTAATATTCTTTGCTTATATAAGTTACATGTTCGAGCCTCGCGTTTCTGCCATTGCTTATGCAGTAATAATAGGTGGTATCCTACAGCTTCTTGTACACGTACCTTATCTTAAAAAATATGATTTTATGCCGCACATAACCTTTAAGTTCGAGATACCTGAACTTATAAAGACATGGAAACTGTTCATGCCTTCATTACTAAGTATTTCCGTCGTACCTATCACTGTAATGATGAATACATATTTTGCATCAGAAGTAGGACCAGGGACTATCAGCCATTTCTTCTGGTCAGACAGGCTTGTTCAATTCCCGATCGGTATATTCGCTGTATCATTGGGGACAGCTATCCTTCCAATACTTTCAAGATGTTATAACGATATAGAGAAACTAAAAAGTAACTACTCATATGCATTCAAAC
>JBAXXF010000285.1:0-2120 GCA_037128035.1 bacterium
GTCTTATATATGTAACCATACTGTAGGCTAATTGAACCTACAGGAAGTCTTATACTAATTCCAGCACCTACTGAACTGAATGGACCCTGCACGGCTGAATCCTCCGAGTATATCGTACCCACATCGTGGAAAACGCTTCCTACGAATTTCCAGAACAGGGTTCTTCTTAGCTCAGCCGTAAAAGTGTAGTAATACTGATGAGACAATTGAGGCGTCGTATCGTTAATAATATTTTCTCTATAACCTCTTACGGTATCAACACCGCCTAGCGTAAATCTTTCATCCAATAGTATAGAGTCCCCTTTCAACCCTTTTGCATAACCGGCATTAAGGGCTCCAACGACGGTCCAATTCCTAATAGGCGTAAAGTATGCCCTTGTTGTCTCAACTGCCTTTAAATAATTTACGACCAAGCTACTTTTCAGAGAATGTCCCCACTCGCCGTAGACCTGAAAATTTATACCACGCGTAGGAGTAAAAACAGAGTCTCTGCTGTCGTACCTATATGTAGGGCGTAAAGTATATTTCCAATATGAGGATTCATCGGCCAAGACCTGAGCGGCAAAGATATTAACCCTTTCAAAAGCGTTCCTTAGAGCTACGTAGTTACTGCCCATTTGTTTTTCAAAGTAGAAAGCAATGGTCAGTTTCCTTCTTCCATATGCAGGGAGATCCTCTTTCTTAAACCCAACGTTGACCCTGAAGTCAAAAGGTATGTTGAAAAGATATGGCTCATAATAGCCACCGTTTATCTCATACTCTATGAACCTGTATGAATCGCCCAATCTTCTGGAAACTATACCATCAGTATATATCCTTCTATTCCATCCATTAAGGTTGTAATAGCTTAGACCCGTAGATAATCTAACGCCGGTATCTGTTCTGTAACCAAAACCAACTTCGTACAAGCCAGCTCTTTTCTCATCCACCTTGATAAGTATATCCCTATATCCCGCACCCATAACGCTTGTAGGTAGTAACATCACTGAAACAGAACCGAATATACTAAGCCCAGATATCGCGTTCTCTGACGATTGAATAAGGTCAAGGTTTACCTTATCACCCGTCTTAAGCCGCATCTCCCTTGTAATGACCCTGTCCTTCGTTTTTACCAGACCTTCTATGAATATCTTTCCTACCTTATATTTTTGACCCTCAAGTATATTAATATTAACATCTACAAACCTAAAATCATCGCTGTAAGAGAAAAGTCCATCCTGATCCAGGGACATATCAACATATCCCTTGTCCCTGTAAGCTTGTATCAGTTCCCTTATCCCGGAGCTAAGCCTAGGTATTTTTACAGCTTCACCTTTCTTTAAACCGAGAATATCAAAGATCTTCTCTGGGTTTATTGCTAAATTACCTTTGACATTAAGCTCCCTCACTAATGTAGGTTGATCCATATCGATGTCGTAATCGACATCTACCATATTACGCCCTCTTGGAGTGAACGTAACCTTTACAACCCTTGCTCTGATGAACCCCTCTTCATTAAAGAATTTTTCTGCCACATCCTTAAGGTCCTCAAAGTTCTTTCTTATGAAATAGCCATTATCAAAAAGCTCAGGATCAGAGTCCTCAAGGTAATTCCTAAGCTGCCTTCTATATTTCTGGTCCTTTATAGTAAAATTAACCCGCCCAAAGAATTTCTGAACACCCTCATTGACCGTGAAGACAAGGTTCAATCCACCCTTGCTGGAGCCTATTTCCTCTTCTATACTTACCTTGACATCATCGAACCCGTATTTCTTATAAAAGTCCTCTATCTTTTTAATAAGGGCAGAATAATACTCCCTGGAGACAACATCTGTCTCTGTTATGTCAAGCGCATCCTTTAACATTTTTGGGTTCTGAAATGTAGTGTTACCCTTGAACAAGATGTTGAACTTTGGTCCTGTCCTAACTCCAAGTTCCACAGTGGCGCCCAGACTGTCCTGAGATACTTTGATATTGTCCTTGAACACACTGTTGGCGTAGTACTGGTTGTTGTAAAGATACCTTCTTATGTCCCTCAGCCTGTCATGTATCCTAACGTCACTTAGTCTATCACCGACCTTTATATCCAATTTGATTAGTTCATCTATTCTTTTTAAGTACTTCATAATGATGCTAAAAAC
>JBAXXF010000286.1:0-2106 GCA_037128035.1 bacterium
GTATGCGGTATGTAAGGCATAGTTATTTATGCTCCTCATTCAAATATGTTTCATATGCTTTTGCGTCCATAAGGTCTGGGGATTTCTTTGTGAATTTTATCTTAACAAGCCAGCCATCACCGTATGGGTCTGAGTTCAACTTTTCTGGTGAGTCAGTTATAGAACTGTTAACTTCTGTTATTACACCGTCAACTGAGGAATAAAAATCAGAAACAGCTTTTGTACTTTCAACAACACCAAGAGCGTCGCCAGCTTTTACTGTGTTGCCTGATTCAGGAAGTTCCACGAATACTATGTCACCAAGCTGACCCTGTGCATGGTCGCTTATGCCGATCACAGCTGTATCACCCTTGATCTCTGTCCATTCATGGTCCTTTGTGTAATAAAGATTTGGTTTTACGTTCATTATCGCCTCCATATAAATTTTATTTTTCTATCCTAGTATCACGCCTTTAGTATTTCTTCAAGAACGGCACTTTCATCTGTTTGATCATTATCTTGTTCTTCCTGATCTGGACATATAATGGTGTTCCATCATTAAGCCTATCCGTCTGCACGTATGCAAGTCCGATAGGTATACCCAGAGATGGTGACAGGGTACCGCTTGTTACAACGCCAACAGTATTGTCGTTCTGGTCCACTATCAGGTAATCGTGTCTTGGGATCCCTTTTCCCTCAAGGGTAAAGCCTATAAGCCTTCTCTTTAATCCTTCTTTTTTCTGTTTTATAAGAGCGTCCCTTCCTATGAAGTCCTCGCTATCCAACTTGATGAATATTTCTATGCCTGCTTCAAGAGGGGTCGTTTCCTGATTGATGTCATTACCATAAAGCATAAGAGCCGCTTCCAGCCTCAATGTATCCCTGCAACCAAGGCCACACGGAACAACGCCTGAATTGACAAGGGCATCAAAAAGCTTTCCACCCTCATTCCAAGGACCATATATCTCAAAGCCGTTCTCACCTGTGTAGCCTGTTCTGGAAACTATGCAAGGCACACCGTTAAGCTTTACATTGCTCTTAAAGTGGAAGAACTTAATATCTGAAAGGTCTATGTTGAAACATTTTTCCATGGCCGCTTTAGCATTAGGCCCCTGGACAGCTAACTGAAAATATTGATCGCTTACGTTCTTTATCTCTACGCCGTGTTTATTATTTGCAACAAACCAATTGTAATCCTTTTCCGTATTAGCTGCGTTTATTACCAGGAAATACTCGTTCTGGTTGACCTTGTAGACAAGAAGATCATCTACTATGCCACCATTCTCATAGCACATCGGTGTGTACAGTACTCTGCCATCGTAAAGTTTTTTAACATCGTTAGCAATTATGTGCTGTACGTACTCTGTAGCTCTTTCGCCCTTTACAGTGACTTCGCCCATGTGGCTAACATCAAAGATACCGACGTTATTCCTTACAGCATTGTGTTCATTCAGAAGTCCGCTGAATTCGACCGGTAGATACCACCCTGCGAATTCAACAACTTTTCCCCCGTGTTTAACGTGGCTGTCATAGACAGGTGTTTTTCTGGTGCTCATTATTTTTCTCCTTTACTAAAGATTAATATGTCTGAAAATCTCAGGCAATCTATATTCCTCGTGTATAGCCATGATGTGTACTCCATCGGCTATAGGTAAAAATTCTTTTATCAGCTGCGCGCATATCCTGACCCCGGCCTCCACTTGAAGTTCCGGAGAAGTGGATTCCAGCTCTTTTGTTACCCAGTCAGGGACCACAAGACCTGGAACATTATCATTAAGATACTTTGCCATCTTTGCGCTCTTAACAAGTATCACGCCAGCAATTATCTTTGTGTTCAACGGTTTAACAGCATTCATAAAATCCTGCAATATCTGTTTATCAAAGATAACTTGCGTCTGGAAAAATTTTGCACCATGCCTTACTTTTTCCTTCATTCTCCATATGTGTATCTCTACATTGGATGCTGCCGGATTTACCGCAGCACCAGCGTAGAACTTGGGTGTCCCCTTTAGTTTTTTACCGGCAAGGTCAATACCACCACTCAAGGTAGTTATAGTATATAGAAGTTGCACTGCATCAAGATCGAATACTGGTTTTGCAGGCCTATAATCACCAGAGACAACGTGG
>JBAXXF010000287.1:0-2103 GCA_037128035.1 bacterium
CTTGCGCTTTTAGTATCCTTAACCTCAGTTCGACATAAGAGATAATTTTTGTAATTGTAATTTATTAAGTCTTATTGAAGGTTTACGAGGTTTAAAGCAATAAGCTATGAGCCCTGAAATAATATTAACAAAAGCATTAGTTGGACTACGATGCCTTGAGTGCTCAATTGTGACGCCGAGCATGGTGTAGGAGTAGGAGGTGGAAGTCCTCTATAGGCTGAGTTGAAGCGGTCTATTAGTCTAGGCAAGGTTAGACTCGTGAGGGATCTAACTGAAGGAAGCTGATGGCAAAACAAGGCTGGGACGAACAGAAACTAGATAGTAGGCTATGATGGCGAGGTAACCTAGCAATAGATAGAATAACCTGTCTTCAAACAGACGTGCATTATAGTAAATCTGGTCTGACCTTGGGAAACTACTACATCTTACCTCGGGAGATCTTATACTCCGCTGACGTAAGCAGCTATATTAACAGTGATGTTAGTGGATAGAGTATAAGAAGTCAGCAGAGGACGTAGTACTTATATTAAGGCACCAAATATAAGGAAGGTCTGAATTGCTGCTATTAGACAAAGGACTATGTCTTTTGATAACTTATAATATTGTAGAAACGAACAATAATGAACGCTATAAACTATACGAACATTTTTGATCTCCACGCATCAAGGGGTCACGGCAGATCCAGCGCTCCTGATGGCGAGGCACAATTAACATTATCAACATCACATAACTCCGATTGTCTAACAAATCTAATGAATGAGATTGCTTCTAAAGCAAATCTTATTCTGGCCTTTAAAGCGGTTAAACGCAATAAAGGTGCGCCTGGTGTTGATAACATGACAGTGACGGAAGTGGCTGAAAATCTAGATGTTATCCTAGAAGAACTAAGCTTGGCATTAATCAATCAAACCTACAGACCCTGCCCTGTTCGTGGCGTTCGGATACCAAAAGCAAATGGTGGTTTGCGTCAACTGGGTATTCCTGTAGTAATCGATCGAATCGTGCAACAAGCTATGGCTCAAGTTTTAACCAAGATCTACGACCCTACATTCTCTAACTCCAGCTTTGGATTTAGGCCTAAACGATCTGCTAATATGGCTATTAAGGCATCTAGCGGATACGTAGAGGAAGGAAAGATATGGGTAGTAGACATTGACTTAGAACAATTCTTTGACAAGGTGAATCATGACATATTAATGTCAAAAATAGCCAAGACAATTAAGGATAAATCTCTATTACGTCTGATCAGACGCTTTCTTACTGCTGGTTTAATGCAAGATGGGGTATATTCAGCCAAGGGTCAAGAAGGTACTCCACAAGGAGGTCCTCTATCACCGTTGCTGAGCAATATCTTACTCGACACTCTTGATAAAGAACTGGAACGACGCGGTCATAGTTTTAGCCGCTATGCAGACGACTGTAATATTTACGTCAATTCTGAAATGGCAGGCAAAAGAGTAATGGCTGGTATTACTAAGTTCTTAAAAGAGAGACTCAAACTTACGGTCAATACAGACAAAAGTGCTGTTAATAAGGTAAAACATAGACAATTCCTAGGATTCAGGATACTAAACAACGCAGATATCACTATATCAAAAGCCTCTTTGAAGAAAATTAAGGATAAAATCCGAAAATTGACTAAGAGGAATAGAGCCGTGAGTCTGCCAGTTTTAATCAAAGAGCTCAATCAAGTAATACGTGGATGGTATCATTACTTTAAGGATACTAAAAGCGCAAGTTTGATGAAGGGACTTGATGCTTGGATACGAAGAAAGATTCGATGTTTCAGAATAAAACAGCGCAAACGTAAGTACTCCATCAAAACTATGTTAACTGCTATGAAAATAAACCAACAAGATGCTTGGTCTGTAGCATGTTCATCCTCTGGATGGTGGCGTAAGTCTTTAAACTATATTGTACACAGGGCGATGAATCTTGAGTGGTTCAGCAAGTTGGGGCTCTTTAGCCTCTCATTAGCTTTTGGTAAACATAACAGCAAAACCGCCGTATGCGACATCGCTTGTACGGTGGTGTGAGAGGGGGTCTCTGTAAAGAGGCTCTCTACTCGATTTCTAAAGTCTCTACCCCCTGATACTTTAGAGG
>JBAXXF010000288.1:0-2089 GCA_037128035.1 bacterium
TGATGTTCTTAAGCTGGTCCTTTGTAAGGACGTCCTCTATTTCAGAGATCTTTTTTATAGCTTCCTGTACGTAACTCTCGCCGATATTATTGATGCCTATCCTCAATGATTCAATTATCGTATCTGCTGGATGCCCCTTTGTAACGCCTATAAGGGTCACCTCGGAAGCATTCCTGCCGGAACGTTCGCATGCTTTTTGGATACGAGCCTGTATCTTTGCTAGGTCCAAGGATATTCAACCCCCGCTTTTTTAAGTCCCTGCATTACCTCGAAGACGGGAAGTCCGACTATATTGGTATAGGAACCACTGAAACTCTTTATGAACCGTGCCCCCAGGCCCTGTATAGCGTAGGCTCCTGCCTTGTCTTCTGGCTCGCAGCTTTCTATGTACCTTAAATATTCCTGCTCCGTAAAATTACCAAATGTGACCTTAGAGACCACAGCCTTTTCATCTATTACTTTGATCTTGCCATTCATTTTGATAAGTATTGTATAGGCTGTTATGACCGAATGGGTCTTGTTATTGAGCTTCATCAACATGCTCAGCGACTCTTTTTTTGTGGCAGGCTTACCAAGTATGTGCTTTCCCAAAACCACTATCGTGTCAGCTGAAAGTATTACCCTGTTCATGTTCTTATCAGAAAGATATACCGCTTTTGCCCTACTGTTCAATAGAGCGACGTTGGCAGCCGCTTTGTGGTGATAGGAGATCTCTTCAACGTCAGGCTTAATGACCTTGAACTTATATCCCTGGACCTTTAAAAGTTCGATCCTTCTGGGAGAAGATGACCCCAATATAAAACTTTTCCCTGATCCTTTCATAGGCAATATATTAATACACAATCCTTTATTAGTTAATAGCAATGGTGTATAATAATGTAACGTTATTCTCTGGAAGGATCGGTGATCTTACAGTTGTTATTCACCGATAACAAATTACTCGGGGGTTTTCTCTTACTGTGGTGTGCAAGCCCCTCCTTGTTGGGGGGAAGCCTGAAGCAGTAATAAGACTCCCACTTATAGCGTGGGTGAATTTCACGCTTGACACCACCAGTCCGGAGAATAACTTTATCTGATATGGGCTAAAATGGGAGGGGTCGTGCGGAACAGAATAATAGTTGCTGATGATAGTATAACTGTTCAGAAAGTCATAAAACTTATTTTGTCGCCTAGAGGATATGAAATTGAATCCTATATGAACGGGAAAGATGCCTATAATGCCATCAAAAGACATTTACCATCACTCGTAATAGCTGACGCTGTAATGCCAGAAATGAACGGCATAGAGCTTGGCGAAGCTATGAAGAAAGAAAAAAAAGAGATCAGCTCTATCCCTCTTATCCTTCTCCACAGTAGCTTTGAAGATATCAAGCCAGAGGATGCAATTAAGAGCGGTGCTAAGGGAAAACTTACCAAGCCTTTTGAAGATAAACAACTTGTAGAAATGGTAGAAAAATATGTAACTCAGGAAGAGGAAGTAGATGCTGCATGCTCTACTTGGGACATGGAAAGTTTTGTGAGACCGGAAATGCCGGATATAAAAAACCCTATAAAGACCATAGTGAAAAACGGTGGAGATATAGAGGTAGAAGTGGACCTGGATGAGACTAATAGAGATGACAAAACACCTATCTTCAGGATCACTGCCGATGAAAAGATAGAGGACCTTGGGATACCTGATGCGGATAAGTTCACAAGACCAAAAAAGGAAGAACCTGTGTTGGAGGATGAAGAAGAAGAGTTTGGCCCAGAGGTGATCTCAGACGATGAAGCCCAAAAACTTATGGAAGAGTTCAAGATAAAGGAAAATGATGATGGGACTATAAATTTTGATGATATGGAAAGCAACATAGAGGACGCTACTAAAAAGGCCCTTGAGAAAATAGAAAAATTAGATGAAGGCTTCAAGCCGGAACAGGACATTGGTCTATGGTCAGAAAGGTACTATGAGCACGCTCAGGTCCCAGCCTCTTCATCTACAGATGACTCGTTACTCCTAGATGCAGGCGAGGACGATGTTCCTCAGGTCAATTCGGGCGAGATCACAGATGATAAGGACCTTATAAAGGCCATAACAAAAGAGATAGTG
>JBAXXF010000289.1:0-2079 GCA_037128035.1 bacterium
TATGATGTATATGTAGATATAAAGAACATCTTTGATCCAATGTGGATATTGAACGCAGGAAAAATAGTTAATATCCCTGATGCAAAAGAGCAAACAGGCAATAATAGATATATTTTTACATCCGCAAAGAACTTGGACAAGAAAACAGTGGATGAAGTTGAAAAATGTCATGGCTGCAATGATTGCATGCGTTTCTGCCAGGCATATGAGGACACCGGTTTCAGTGACGAGGGTTTTAAAGCCAGAGGGCGTGCAAATCTTATGCGCGCGATAGTAAGCGGTATCATAACAGAGGATGAACTTTCACACGCTTTGAACTACATTGATGCCTGCAGATTATGTGGAAAGTGCTTTGAAAAATGCCCTACCGGTATAGATATTATAAAGCTGGCATCGATACTAAGGGAAAAAGGAATATTGCCAATAAGGCTAAAAGAGAAGCTTCTTATGAACTTATACTCACCATACAAGAGATATTTGATATGGAAACTTTCTAGAAAGACAGATGGCAGCAAGGTAAATATAAATTTCTGCCCTGCTATGTTCAAGCTTGCTCTATATTATCTCCCCTACCTAAAGGAGCTGGGACAGATCATAAAAAAGAAAAAGTTGATAGTGGAAACCAATATTCCCACTCTGAACACATATCTGGAACGGTATATATAATTATCTACTATTTGGTATTCAGTTCCTGCGCGATCTTTACACCTAGATTATAGCAATTCTCAATATCGCTCTGCTCTGGAACATATTTAACGGTTATGCCTTCGCTTATGAGCTTTACGCCGCTGGCTTCAAGCTCTGTGTTAAGCTTTTTCAGTACTCCAGGGTTCCACCCATATGAACTTAGTGCCGCCCCTATCCTGTTCACAGGCTTTAGTCCTTTCATGTATGTAAGCATGTCCGCCACATGAGGAAGCATTTCATTGTTAAGAGTGGAAGAACCTACTACTACGGCACCTGCATCAAGTATCTCTGTCATAATATCGCTTCTATGATTATCATCACCAAGCTTCATCATCTTAACACTAACGCCCTGGCTCCTTATGCCTTCTGTCACTGAATATGCCATCTTCTCTGTGCTTCTCCACATGGTATCATAAAAAACCACCGCTTTTTTCTCAAGCTTTGGACTGCTCCATTCATAATACGCCTTAAGAGCATCTGGAATGTGCTTTGTCCATATAAGCCCGTGATCAGGCGCTATCATCTGTATGTCCAGCTTCATATCCGTTATCGTCTTAAGGAGTTTTTGCACAAGCGGTGAATAAGGCATTATTATGTTGGCAAAATATTTTTTGTTCTGGCACATCAGTTCAGAGAAATCTACCTCAGTGTCAAACCTTTCGCTTGTAGCAAAATGCTGCCCTAAGATATCATTGGATATAAGTATTTTCTCTTCAGGGATATAAGAGCACATACTGTCTGGCCAGTGGAGCATAGGTGTCTCTAAAAATGATATATTCCTTTTCCCGATATTAACTACGTCGCCAGTCTTTACTACATGATATGGCCAGTCAGTTCTCTTAAAGTGGGAGATAAGAGCTTCTTTTCCTTTTGCGGAACAAATTATCTTTTCTGGTTTTATTCTATCTATGATAAGTGGCAATGAACTTGAGTGGTCCATTTCTACATGGTTTACAACAATATAATCTATTTTTTCTGGTGCTATTACGGACGATATCCTTTCCATTAGTTCTTCGCTGAATGGCGACTTGACGGTATCAAATAGAACTACCTTTTCATCTTTTAAAAGATAAGCATTGTACGTGGAACCTTTCTCTGTGCTATAGCCGTGAAAATCGCGAAGATTCCAATCAATTACCCCTACCCAGTGAAAATCTTCTCTTATCTTGTACGCTTTATTCATAACATACCTCTTTCATTTAGGATCTCTGCTATCAGTAGTGTACCGCCTGCAGCACCTCTTATCGCATTGTTCGAAACGGCTGTTATACAGAATTCGTTATCAGATACTGCCTGTATCCTTCCAATGGACGTCCCCATTCCACCCAAGAACGATGCATCCAATTTTGGCTGAGGCATAAAATCATTATCCTCATAGACATTGTATATACT
>JBAXXF010000290.1:0-2062 GCA_037128035.1 bacterium
CCTGAAGTCAAAAGCGTTAAGTATCTTTGTCTTTGCAGGCTCCAGGTTCTTTTTATCAGAGGTAAGATGGAATTGCTCTTCCAACCTAACAACACCTATTGGAAAACTTTTTGTTAGGACTACTTGCTTGTCTTTTACGGAAACGATTTCCGTACTCCCGCCGCCAATGTCGCAAGCCGCTATATTTTTCTTGTTTTTTGCTAGGTGCTTTATAGCTAGCCAAGTGTAGAGTGCTTCCTGCTCACCTGTAATAACATCAATATCTGTGCCTAGTTCTGAGTTGAGTCTCGCTATACACTCGGCGCCATTAGTAGCATTGCGTATGGCTTCTGTCGTCATTCCTGATATAATATGAGTGCCGTATAAGGTTTTTAGTTTCTTGAGTTCGTTGTGTATCAGAGCAATATTCCTATTGAGGACTTCTTCCGAGATGGTATTGTTACGGCCGATATTCTGACCTATCCTAGTTGTAATACTTTTTTCATAGGATATAATCAGTTTATCGCTTGATACTTCAACTAGGGAGAAAATGGCCGTGTTAGTTCCAAGGTCTATAAGGATCATCCTTTTACTGTCCATAACGATATTATCCTCACGTCTCTATGCAGACTTCAGTTTAAAATATCAGGGCAAGGAATATAAGTCTAACACAATCTCTGACAACGGGATCGAGTACGTAAAACTCTCCGATCTACTAGCCCCATCAAAGGTAAAACCCATCTACAATCGGTCTATACATAAAATAAGTTTTAGCTCTCAAAAAAGCACATTCATCCTATCCCCAATAAGCAGAGGTATATACGCGGGTGGGGAGATAAGGATGTTCAATGATCCCTTGATAGTTAAAAAGGGAGTGTTCTACATATCCAGACCTGCGGCCAATTTTATAGGCCCGTATCTTTCTTATGAAATAGTTAAACCTGTCATCTTTATAGATCCTGGCCATGGAGGGGACGGAGAGGACGGCCTAGGAGCGGAAGGAACTCTTGATGGTAAAAAGGTCTACGAAAAGGAACTTGTCCTTAGTTTTGCAAGATACCTTGGAGATATACTAGAAGAACTGGGCTATGAAATTAAATACATGAGAGAGAATAACGAGACTAAGCTTAGTCTAAGAGAAAGAATAGATAAGGCCAATTTAAGCGGAGCAAAGGTCTTTGTAAGTATCCATGCCAACTCATCAGCGACAGATAAAGAGGCTAAAGGCGTAGATATCTTTTACATGAGCGAGGAAGCAGAGGATAGTTATTCAAAAATAGTTGCTCAGGAAGAGAATAAAGTATTCAAAGGCCAAAAGGCGGATGATGACGCTGGCAAGATCATTAATTCTTTGCTTGTTAATGGACATATAAAAGAGGGTGCTAGGCTTGCAAGCCATATCTCCAGCAAACTACCGGAGAAGGTAATGAATCGTGGTGTAAAGAAGGCCCCTTTTGCGGTCCTTTCTGGGCCAACCATGCCCTCAGTCTTGATAGAGACGGGTTTTATGTCCAATGCTGAGGACCTTAAGAGGTTAAGTTCTTCGTCAGAAATGAAAAGCTTGGCATCAAAAATCGCAAGTGGTATAACCTCGTATCTTAACGCATACGAGGAGAATTAATAATGAGACATGACGGAAGACAATGTGACCACATAAGAACACTTACTATAGATCCTTTCTACTTAAGTACAGTTCCATATAGCGTATTGATCTCCATGGGTGATACACGCGTTCTTTGTTGCGCTACCCTGGACAGGGGTGTTCCATCCTGGTTGAAGGGGCAGGGCAAGGGCTGGGTCACAGCGGAATATGGGATGCTTCCAAGAAGCTGTAATGACAGGATACAAAGGGAAAGAAAATCAGTATCAGGTCGTACGCAGGAGATACAGCGTCTAATAGGCAGAAGCCTGAGGGCTTCCATAGATCTTGTAAAGCTTGGTGAAAAACAGATCATGATAGATTGCGATGTTATCCAGGCCGACGGTGGTACTCGTACCGCAAGCATAACAGGTGGGTTCGTTGCGCTTAACATTTTGATAAATGATATGTTGATGAGAGGAGATCTAAAGGAAAACCCAATAG
>JBAXXF010000291.1:0-2040 GCA_037128035.1 bacterium
TTGCCGCCTGACTCAGTACTTTGATCTGTCTTTATCTTGTGGGTCCCGGTGTTCGCCTCTATCTGGAAATTTTTAAGGAATTTTATTTCTAGCTCCATATTAATTCTCCCGTCAAATTGGATTGCAACTTAATGCAATAGAGTGTAAATATTTGTGGGAATTTAATCAAGAGGAGTTTTAGCAATTATGAGCGACACTAAAGATACCAAGAACGTTGATCACCAAAAGTTCGATGAAAGACAAGTAAGAATAGAAAAAATGGAGAAGATCAGAGAGCAGGGTGTGCCGACCTACCCAAGAGCTGACTTCAAACCAAATACTACGTCGATAAAATTGACAGAGCTGTTCAATCACCTTAATGGTGAGCAGATAGAAAAAGAAAGCGGTGTTTACAGATATGCCGGAAGAATAGTCATGGTAAGAGATTTTGGCAAAGGCGGATTTCTTTTACTGGCTGACCAGGAAGGACGCTTCCAGGCGTTCATATCCAAACAGGACCTAACGGAACAGGAGTTCTTTGTTTATAAGCATCTCGATATTGGCGACTTTGTCGGGATAGAGGGAAAATGCTTTAAGACAAGAACGGGTGACCTTGCGTTGCATGCAAAAAAGCTTGTTCTTATGACCAAATCATTAAGACCATTACCTGAAAAATTTCACGGGCTTACGGATGTAGAGGCAAGGTACCGCCAGAGATATCTTGATCTGATAATGAACCCGGAATCCAAGGAAGTTTTCAAAAAAAGAAGTCTGATGGTCAATTACATAAGGACCTATTTATCTGAAAAGGGTTTTCTTGAAGTTGAGACACCAATGATGCATCCGATCGCTGGCGGCGCTGCGGCAAAGCCTTTTGTCACTCACCATAACGCCCTTGATATAGAATTATATATGAGAATAGCCCCTGAGCTTTATCTTAAGAGGCTGCTAGTCGGCGGATTTGAAAAGGTATTCGAACTGAACAGAAATTTTAGGAATGAAGGTATCTCCACTTTCCACAATCCTGAGTTCACGATGATGGAAGTCTATATGGCGTACGGAACCTACGAGAACCATATAGAGCTTGTGGAAGACCTGGTTTCATCAATGGTCAAAAAGTTCTATGGCAGTGACACTGTAAAGTATCAGGAAGATGAGATATCCTTTGGGAGACCATGGGCCAAGATGACCGTCCATGAATCAATATTAAAGCATTGTCCGTCGTTAACTGCAGAAATGCTAAAAGATAAGGATACTGTACTAAAATATGTGAAGTCAAAACATTATGCGGCACTTCTGCCTAAGGACCCAAATACTGCAGAGGCTGTAATGCTGATCTTTGATGAAGAAGTACAGCCAAAACTTATCAACCCGACTTTTATAACTCATTATCCAGTTGAAATATCACCTCTTGCTCGTCGCTTTGACGATAACCCTGAGGTCACAGAAAGATTTGAGATGTTCATGGCCGGCAAAGAAATAGCAAATGCGTTCACAGAGCTCAACGACCCTATAGATCAGAAAGGGCGCTTCATGGACCAGATGAAGAAAAAGGAAAAAGGTGATGAAGAGGCTCATACCTTTGATGAGGATTTTGTTACCGCGCTTGAGCACGGTATGCCTCCAGCGGCGGGACTTGGAATAGGAATAGATAGACTTGTAATGATACTTACTAACTCACCATCCATAAGGGATGTTATATTGTTCCCGGTTCTAAGGCCAAGGAAAGAGGAACAGAGCGAGAACAAAACAGAATGATCGATATACAAAAGCTTGTTGATGTAATGGCAAAATTGAGAAGTCCTGATGGCTGTCCATGGGACAGGGAACAGGACCATGATACCCTTAAAAGGTTCCTGATTGAGGAATCCTATGAGGTCATAGAAGCCATAGAGAACAAGGATTTTGGGCATCTAAAAGAAGAATTAGGTGACCTGCTTCTACAGGTGGTCTTTCATGCACAAGTTGCTGAAGAGAGCAAATTATTCGATCTACAAAATGTAATAGATGAGATACATGCCAAGCTTCTAAGACGCCATCCTCATGTTTTTCAAGATGCTC
>JBAXXF010000292.1:0-2022 GCA_037128035.1 bacterium
ATGCAAGAAAAGGCAAAATCTGCAGACAAATGCGTTGCTGCAAGATACACAAAAATGACCGGCTACGTTTCAACTATTTCCGTTGAGACCGTAAGAGCAAGCATTGAAGCATTCTGCACAAAGCACACAGGAAAACTTGAAACATTTGACTACAAGGGAACAACATATACAAACGCACTGGTCCTATATACAACTCCAGAAGTTCCAGAATGTAAGGACAGCAAAGAACCTACTGGAAAGCGTTGGTTCTTCGCAGCTGAAGAATGTGCTACAACTGATTACACAACAAAGGGCTAATTAAAGTCTTTTATAAAAGGCCCGGTGGGGTAACTTCCACCGGGCCTTTTTCTTTTTGTATTAAGGAGGTCCTTATGAAAAAAGTTTTGATCGTCATAATCTCACTTTTTATCCTCTTCAACATCATCGGTTATCTAATCCACGGCGTAATGTTGGGCAATATGTATGCTCAGACAGCAAATTTCTGGAGGCCAGCTCCTGAAATGAAGTTAGTTCTGATCAACTTTGTCACATTGGTCCACTGCATAATGTTCGTCTGGATATACTCCCTACTTTCAAAGAAAGGCATCATGGCTGGGTTAAAGTTTGGGTTGCTGTATGGCATAGCTTACGGATTTGGAATGGGCTTTGGCACATACTCATCTATGCCTATTCCCCTATATATGGCTTATGCGTGGTTCTTAGGAACAACCGTACAATTTACATTGGGCGGCCTTGTGACTGGAGCTATCATAAAAGAATAGTTCTTTCATAGGTAGGGTTTTTAGGGCTTGCAACAAGCATATTCTCAATAAATAATAGGACCATGTTCATTATATTAACTTGTCTCATTCTTGGTCTATCTGCTGGTGTTCTAAGCGGTTTGATAGGTCTTGGTGGTGGGGTGATAATCCTACCCGTACTGATCTATGTGTTGGGAATGGAGCAACACCTGGCACAGGGAACTACTCTGGCCATTCTATTACCGCCGATAGGGATATTAGCCGTATTTAATTACTACAAAAGCGGATATGTAGATTTTAAAGTAGCAATGTTAATTTGTGCTGGGTTTGTGCTTGGTGCATACTTTGGCTCAAAGATAGGAATATTCACAAGTGAAAGAAATCTTAAACTGATCTGCGGAATAATATTCATCGCTATAGGAATAAAGATGGCCTTCTTGAGAGACTAGAGGCTTTACTGCCGACGTTTTTATACGTGATCTAATGAACAGAGCAGGAAAAACATGGATCATATGCTCTGACTAATTCTTCCGTCATCAAACGAAGCTCATCCCTTGGCCTTTCCATATTTTCCTTCACCAATTTTTTCAATGACTCTTCTATGTTCTCAAAATTATGTGATGTTGGGGTAACTATATTAGCTTTTGTTACCAAGCCTTTAGCGTCAATAGAATAGTGGTGATACAATAACCCTCTAGGTGCTTCTGTCATTGAGCCACCTTCGCCTGCCTTTATTTTTACACTATAATCTTCATGCTCGAATGCATTGGACTCAAGGACATTGATACTGTGAACTATAAAATCATAGACTTCCAAGCTCTGCGACAAGCTGTTTAGATATGGATTATGTTTTGGTGTATTAAACCCTATCTCTTTGGCTAGCTTTTTTGTTTCAGGCTGTAACTTATCGAATTTCAAATTCATTCTAGCCAAAGCCCCAACCATAAAATAACCTCGTCCAATTATATTGGAACGCTTTGCAAAAGCATATTCTACTTCTGACTCCTTAAAATGCTCATAATAGTCATCTACGGATACATCCATTCCTGCGCTAGAGATTATTCTTTCTCCATCAACAGCATATTCACTCTCTTTATCCAGCGCTACATACTCTGTTTGAAATTCAAACTCAGGGATCTTGAACCTGGAAACATCCAGAACGACCTCCCTTGCATCGTCCTTAATATCCTTCAAGCGTTCCAATAGAGCAGACATCTCACTCTGTCTTGGTATATTAGTAAATCCTCCAGGCATGAATGTTACAGGATGAAGGGCTCTACCG
>JBAXXF010000293.1:0-2022 GCA_037128035.1 bacterium
CTTTATAAGGGTATTACCTTCCTCAAAATCGCTTTCTCCCTGATATATGGCTACCCTGACCGTGTTCTGGTTATCATTCATAGTGGAGAAGATCTCCTCAATGGAACAAGGAATGGGCGTATTTTTCTTTATGAGCTTGCTGCAAAAATTAGGGATCACCTTTCCGTTGTTCTCTATAACACAGGACACGCTTAAGGCGTGTGGAGCGACATCAAGAAGCACTGAATCCACTTTTTGCCCCTCTATTATAGCTGCTTGTATAGCAGCACCTGTAACTACGGCTAGGTCCGGGTCTATCTCTTGACTGACCTGTATATTCAGTTCCTGTTCAAGTAGTTTTCTAACAGCAGGTATCCTACTGCTACCACCTACCAAAAGTATCCTGTCTATGTCGCTTGGTTTAAGCATGGATTTTTCTATAACGGACCTGCAATGGACCACTGTCTTGTTAAGAAGGCTTTTTATGATCTTCTCAAAATCTTCTCTGTATATCGTTTCTTCGAACTTTGCACTTGGGATAGAGACATTATGTTTTGCTACATAAGAAAGATCGTTCTTTGCACCCTCTGATTCCCTAAGTATCGTTGCCATGGTTTTTATATTCTTAAGGTCAATTTTCTTGTTCCCTTCCAACATCCTGTAGATGTAGCTGAACAGCGCATAATCAAAATTATCGCCGCCCAAAGCTCTATCACCGTCTGATGCTATGACTTCAACGATGTCCTCATTTATCTCAATTATGGATGTATCAAATGTTCCGCCACCAAGATCGTATACCATTATGTAGTGGTTCTTTAATTTTTTGTTCTGTACACCATAGCTTAATGCTGCAGCTGTAGGTTCATTTATTATTCGCATGACCTCAAAGCCAGCTAGTTCACCAGCCTTTATGGTATCCTTTCTTGCCTTGTCGTTAAAATATGCTGGAACAGTTATTACAGCCTGTTCTATATCTTTTTTGAACTGCTGCTCAGCCAGTCTCTTGACCTCGGAAAGTATTTGGGCCGATATCTCAACCGGAGTAAAAGCTTCTTTCTCTTCTGTCCTCTGGTTGGTCAGAACGATGTCCTGGCTTGTTCCCATAAAGCTTTTTACAGATTTCATGGTGGAATCAGGACGTATCGTATATTGATCTTTTGCCTTTTCCCCGACAAGGAACTTGCCCTTATCAACAAAGGTCACAACGGATGGAAGAAGATGATCATTTTGAGAGTTACCGGTCTTAACAAAAACAGGCTTACCGTTCTTGATAACAGCCGCACACGTATTAGTGGTACCTAAATCAATTCCCAGAATCATTGAGTATCTCCTCCAGCTTTTTAAGCACTATATTCTTTTTAAAACTTACTTTTTTGTCCTTTATACCAAGATCTTCCTCTAATTTATCCCTGAGCTGTTCCTTGCTCATAGTACTTTCTGTCATCTCCACTGGAGAAACGGCCAAGACATCGTAAGGAGATCTTGCGTTCTTTATAATATTGTAGGCCGAGCGTACCTCTTCGAATTTTTCTGGTCGCTTTTCTGGAGTATATTTTCTGATAAGCTCCAAGTAGGTTTGCTTTAGCTCTGCTTCTGTATATTTTGTCCTGTCTATTCCCAGGGCTTTAAAAGGATCTTTTTTTACTGCCATACTATGTTTTGCACCTCTCTTGGTTGTTTTGAGGTTGTTAGGATGAACAAGAACGCCCTGCATTCATCTATTGCATACTGATTTGCATCAAACTCCTGTTCTTCGCTCATATCTTCCATTGATTGATCTACGATCTCATCCAGCGTCTTGTTAAAAGTATCTAGCACTTTCTGATTTATCGTTATCCTAGGGAAGTTCTTTCTTATGTTCATATAAGGTTGCTCATGGAAGAAATCTACTAGAAGGTAAACAAAGGACCTCGCATGGTCCTTGGTCAATTCTGCGGTCATCATATCGGCCATGAACCTTTGGACCGTTTTGATATCAAGTCCGCTGTTGAATATCGCATTCACAGTTACATAAAAAGATTGTGAATGAGAATAGTATATATG
>JBAXXF010000294.1:0-2014 GCA_037128035.1 bacterium
GCCGTCCCCTATGTATAGGGCCTTCAATTTGGAAAAGATCTTAGCAACACCGGCACATATCTATTATAAATATGAGGGTGTCTCACCCGCAGGCAGTCATAAACCTAATACGGCTGTTCCTCAGGCATATTATAATTATAAAGAAGGGATCAAAAGGATAACAACAGAAACTGGTGCTGGTCAGTGGGGTTCATCTCTGGCTTTTGCTGGGAATATATTTGGGATAGCCGTTAAGGTATATATGGTCAGATCTAGCTATGAGCAAAAGCCGTATAGAAGGACGATGATGGAAACATGGAAGGCCCAGGTAATTGCGAGCCCAAGTTTGGAGACAGAGTCAGGGATCAAAATATTGGAAAAATATCCTAATTGTCATGGCTCTCTCGGCATTGCTATTTCTGAGGCTGTAGAAGAAGCTGTAAAGAGAGAGGATACTAATTATGCCCTTGGCTCAGTCCTTAACCATGTCCTGTTGCACCAAACCATAATCGGTCTTGAGGCTAAAAAGCAGATGGAAATATTCGAGGAAGAGCCTGACATGATCATCGCGTGTCATGGCGGAGGTTCTAATTTTGCAGGAATAAGCTTTCCGTTCATAGGCGATAAGATAAAGGGTAATAAGAAAACAAGGTTTATAGCGGTAGAGCCGACAGAGTGCCCAACGTTGACAAAGGGCGAATATAGGTATGATTTTGGCGACACAGCTGGATATACACCACTACTTAAGATGTATACCTTAGGGAAGGATTTTGTGCCTAGCAATATCCACGCTGGTGGTCTTAGGTATCATGGTGCTTCTCCTTTGGTAAGTCAGTTGTTGAATGAAGGATTTATTGAATCAAAGGCTATCACACAAGCTGACGCTTTTGGGGCTGCAATGGTTTTTGCTAGAACAGAAGGGATAATACCAGCTCCTGAATCTTCACACGCTATAGGTGTTGCTATAGATGAAGCTGTAAAATGTAGAACATCAGGCGAGAAGAAAGTTATACTGTTCAACCTGTCTGGACATGGTCACTTCGACATGTCGGCTTATGATTCGTATCTTAAGCGACAGTGATCTTGTCTACACCCATATAAGGTCTTAGTACTTCTGGTACAAGTATACTCCCGTCAGCTTGCTGATATTGTTCCATCACTGCAATGACCGTTCTGCCTATAGCAAGTCCGCTGCCATTGATGGTATGGGCAAGTGCTGGTTTTCCTGTCTCAGGATCTCTATATCTTATTTTGGCTCTACGAGCCTGAAAATCCAAGAAAACACTACAAGAGGATATTTCTTTGTATTCATTTAAAGACGGTAACCAGACTTCCAGGTCATAGCACTTTGCCGCAGCAAATCCGATATCACCTGAAGAAAGGGCCATAACCCTATAGTGTAATCCTAATAGCTGGAGTATCTTTTCTGCATCTTTTGTCAGTTTTTCATGTTCTTCTACTGAGCTTTTTGCGTCAGTTATTTTAACAAGTTCTACCTTATTGAACTCGTGCTGACGTATCATTCCCCTTGTGTCCTTGCCATAACTTCCAGCTTCGCTTCTGAAACATGCTGAGTATGCAGCAAATTTCAACGGCAGCTTATCATAATCTATGATCTCATCGGCAACAAAGTTAGTGACTGGGACTTCAGCTGTAGGGATCAGATAGTAAGGATAGCCCTCAAGTTTAAATAGGTCCTCTTTGAACTTAGGCAATTGGCTTGTTCCTATTAGTGACTGTTCATTAACTATGAACGGAGGAAGCAATTCTTTGTATCCGTGCTGTTTAATATGTGTATCCAACATGAAGTTTATTAGAGAACGCTCAAGTCGTGCGCCAAGTCCACACATGAAAACGAATCTGGCCCCTGTGACCTTTCCTGCGCGTTTAAAATCTATTATTCCAAGAGACTCGCCAAGATCAACATGGTCCTTTGGCTTAAACGCTAGTTCAGGTTTCTTGCCCCATTCCCTTACAACTTTATTGTCAGCGGCATCTTTTCCTTCAGGCACGTCCGAAAGTAGATAATTAGGGG
>JBAXXF010000295.1:0-2011 GCA_037128035.1 bacterium
CCGAATGGTGATAATGCTGGGGGAGGTCATCGGCGAATCATCAGGCCGTAGCGATCTCAGTCGTTATGACGGTGACTTCTGCGGAAATGAGACCTTCTGCCTAAGGCTGGTCGGCTCGTAGTGCGGGCGAATTCGCCAAATGGTTTCCAACCCCATTGGAATGGGGAAAGAACTGCACTTTAGGCGATCAAATAACGAGGGCAATCAGGGCTTCAAAGAGTGTCCGGAATTTATGTCTGTCTGGGGTGTTGGGTAGAGCGGCGAGAAATTGTTTTCGCAGCATTTCACGGCATATCCAACGGCGGCGGTCGGCGTGGGAGGGACGACGATCGGGATTGTCCCAGGAGCGCGCTCGGCGGTCGGCCAACTCAGGTTTTGACACGTCCCAACAGCATAACTCGACTAACGTGTACAGCCATTGGTTCAAGTGCCAACAAGCAATGCTCGACCACACATTGCGAACTTGTTGCTGTCCCGCACCCCAAACCTCCTTCACGTCGTGGAAGTGTTCTTCGATCGCCCAGCGTGCGACAACCGCTTCCAAGATTTCTCGCACTTCCGCCGACGTGTCCGTGCAGAAGTGCGGTGCCCAACCGCCGTCCTCAAAACGAAGAATCACCACACGGATCTGGCCGCTGACCAATTTGGATGTCGCCAGAAACGTCTTGTACTGACAAGTCACCTCGCTGCCGCGGCAATTGTAGGTGATTGTTTGCCAGCCCTCACAATGTGCAGCACGCTTCGCCAAACTGATTTTATTCTTACCATAGGTGGGGTGTCGCCCGACTTGGCGAGGATCAGGTGTTTCTGGCAAGTCGTAAAGGCAGGCGTCCTTTCGCAAGCGGCTGACGACAACAATGCCCAAAGCGAGTACCGGCATGAGAAACGGTCGTGCTGCATAGGCACCATCGACCACCAACCATACCTTCGCCTTCAGCCCCAGCGCATGGATCGACTGCATGAACCAAGTCAACAACACCACGCCAAGTTGATGCTTGGTGCGAAATTCCCAGCCATATTTTTCCGCTAGCTTCGGAACATCGACTTTGCGGACGTACAGCATCGAGCGCAGCGACAACGCAATCACGCCCCACGCCGGGTGCGTTGCCAGCCAAGCCAAGGCGACCCAGTTGTGTCCGTACAGCCACTTCTCGTCTGCCGGTCCGGGAGTCGGGTTGTGATGTATGCCAGCACCTTCCACATGCCGTCCATAACGTGAGGTAGGAGAGTCGTCCATCCCCAACAGAATGCGATCGCCGAACGCCGGAGCGAACTTCTGTACGACTAGGCCGAGTACCGCCGTGGCCAACTTTTCTGAAGTCCGCCCCACACTGGTCAGGCAATCATAGAACCGGTCCCAATCGTCTTGCACGCCTGCCGCGGCGAACCAGGCACTGGCGGTGCGTCGATCGTCGGCCAGCAACATCCCGGCGACCACGATTGCCAGCCGAAAGGCGATCCTGCGGTCCATGACCGCTTGCAAAACGGAGACCGCCGCCTGCATCGCGCCGGTCAATGGCACTTTGGCCTTGGTTGTCCTCTTTCGATTGGGATTCGGACTCTGAAGTCGCTTGCGTTTATCGTGCTGAGACTTCTTGTGTTGCTTGTGTTGCGGTTGCGGACGCCTTGAAGAACCCTTATACTTAGCCATCCTTGGCTCTCCCGATGGGTTTGATGAAATGTTTCAATCACCAACCATCGTCGAGAGCCGTTTTTTTGGCAAGGGCAATTTGATTGATCAAGGCCGGAATTCGCCTAAAGTGCAGATCACAACCGAGGGGTCGGATGGGAGGAATATGCGGGATGTTCGTCCGGGCCGGGAATAGTCACCACCGACCATCGGCTTCTCCTTGCTCGCTGACGGATTGGCCGTATAATTCCGATAATCAATGTACCAAATCCAAGAAAGTGCCCAATGCGATTTCTTTTGAAGGCCGAATGGCCGGTTGAAGCAGGCAATGCAGCGATCAAAGACAGAAGCCTGTCAAAAACTATCGAGTCCATTCTGGAC
>JBAXXF010000296.1:0-2005 GCA_037128035.1 bacterium
GTCTATAATAATATCCCCGATATTCGAGAACGCTGTGGGATACATCACTATAAAAGAATCGCCACCAGGCATAACAGCATTTCACGGGTATTGGCTAAAGGATTTTTATAGGTTGGACCCACATTTTATTTCTTATGATAAAACATCAAAAAAGGACCTTTTCTCACAAGGTGAAGAGCAATTAAGACAGCTGATCAAAAAAGCACACTCGCTTGGGTTAAAAATAATCCTAGATATAAATGTGAACCATTCCTCTCCTACGGAGGATGGGCTAAAAAGTATAGTAACAGTAGAAGAATATGAACTTCAGGACGGAGCGATATTTCAGAACGGTGATTTCATAGCCGCAAGATCAAGATATTTTGAAAACAAGTTCAAGATGAAGAATAGAGAGAATAACTGGTTCCACGACTATCCATCAATAGTCTGGGACAAGACACAACGAGCGGCCCTTCACTTAGATGGTGATGAACCATCTAAAATAGAGATGGAAAAAGGAATGTTGCATGGTCTTGCAGATTTTAATCACGAGAACCCAAAAGTCAGGAAATATCTTATCAATGCCCTAAAAAAATGGACAAGATTTGGCGTAGATGGTTACAGAGTTGATGCAATTAAACATTTCCCTGCTAGTTTTTTTATGGAGATGAGATCATCATTGTTAGCCATTAACCCAACTTTATTCTTCATCGGAGAATGGGCAGAAGCAGGTATACACAATAAAGACGCTGAGTCCTTTGCCAAGACTAGCAATACATCCTTGTTTGACTTCGAGAAGATGCATCAAATAAGGGATCTTTATCTAGAAAAGGGCCATGACTACAAAAAAATAAAAGAGATAATGAGTTCAAATAAGAGCTTCATAACTTTCTTTGAAGATCAAGACCTGGCAAGAGTGTTAAGTGTAAAAGACTTGGATAAAAAATATTACGATGAGATGATAAAGCTACTCTTCATGCTGCCTGGTATCCCAATGATATATTATGGGACAGAGCAGTACCTTCACAACGATTCCTATAAATATAACAGGAGCTCCTTTGGTCAGATAGGAGGTGATCCATGGAACAGGGATTATATTGATTGGGCTATAAAAGACTACGATCATCTAAGAGCATACTCGTTAATAAAACGGCTATCCAGTCTCAAATTAGGAAGGACAAAATTATACAAGACCCAAGATAATGTAATTGTTTTTGATAGAGCATACAATAAAGAGAAGCTTCTATACCTATCAGCTAAGGACAGAACAGAGTTAAATATAAAAGTAGATCTTCCAGATGGAGACTACAAGGACATTACTGATGAGACCCTATATAAGATAAAAGATGCTCACATAAGCGTAACGCTTGAGCCGTTAAAGGCCCTGATACTGATCAAGGCCTAGTAAGCGAACTCAAACCTTCCGCTTATAACGTCGTTCCTAGCCTTTTCCAACTTGTCCAAACGGTCATTTTTAGAATCAACTTCTATAACATATTTACCAGCTTCTTCTGAGAATGATTTGTATTTAGACTCATAAGTGAATTTCATTTTATCTATATTATTGGTCAAGACCAGCTCAAGGATGCCCACCCTATACTGTGCGTATGCATCGCCCTCTTTAGCCTTTTTGGCGAGATATTCTGTAACGCTTAAGTTGTCCTTGTCACCATTGAGCAACACATCGATATCGTCCGCTTCCAGCTTGTCATATTTTTTTATTGCTGCTTCAACGATCTCCAGCATAATGTTGTCTTTTAGATCTTCACTCCATTTGACATTACTGATCTGTAAGTAATCACTTACCCTCTCTTTAAAACTCTTTACACCCTCTACATTGTCAGTCTGTTGTTGGCTGCTCTTGTAGATATTAGCCCATAACTCATACTTGCTTTTTTGAGCCTCGGTCAAATAGTCTTTTGTATTGTTGCGTGCCAATTCCAACAGATAATCTATTTGCTGAAGTCTTTTTGGGTTACTAACGTCGTTATATAGCCAGTCCAACAAACCATGCTCGAACATTGTC
>JBAXXF010000297.1:0-1982 GCA_037128035.1 bacterium
CTTTATAGAATACAAAAGATGGGTCTTATGGGTTTGGTTTCTGTCTATACTACAAAAAACAAATTAGATATTAAAAGTCTTTCATAATGGTTACTAAAATTTATATTTATAAAAGGAATGGAGGTGACTATGGGAGCGTGTCTTTTTTGCAAAAAAGAATGTGAATTTGGAGAATTTAATCTAAAAGGTGCACTTTACCCTAATGTCTATATTTTTTATTGTGATACTTGTGGAACTCACCTTGCAACACGTAGTATTTTTGAACGAATTGGTTCTTTGCCAGTGTCGTCAATGCACTTGAATTGTATTTACGAAAATATCGTAAATAAAAAAAATAAGGGAGTTCCTATTCTTTGGTTAAACAGGGCTATGTTAAAGGAAAAGTGGGATCACATATCTAAAAATATTAGAGTATTTGAAGACGTTGCAACGAAGCCAATTCCTCATGTAGATAAGATGAATTCTATTCTACAAAAAATAGAACAGAAAGTTCAGAATGGCCCCCCTTTTACTTGGGTGCATTTTAGCCTAGATGATTTATATGCACTAAGGATACAAGACCATAAAGAATTTGAAATATGGATAAAGCAACTAATGAATATGGGTTTGGTTAATGCCCAAATTCACCACCCGTTTGATGAGAAGGTGCCTGTTTCTTTAACTCCGGAGGGATGGCAACATATAAATCAGAATAAAATTTCCAATACAAACCAGGTGTTCGTGGCTATGAACTTTGATGTTCAATATAACGACATATGGGAGACAATATCTAAGACCCTAAAAGAAACAAGTTTTTTAACGCCATATAGGGTTGATAAAGAAAACTTTGATGATGAAAAGATATGCGAAAAAATAATGTCAGAAATCCGAAAGAGTAGATTATTGATAGCTGACGTTACTGGTGGAAAGCAGGGTGTCTATTTTGAAGCTGGTTATGCTATGGGGCTAGGAATACCCGTTGTTTGGACTTGTAAAAAAACAGATAACATCAATAATGATATGCATTTTGATACAAGGCAATACCAACACATTATTTGGGAAAAACCAGAAGACCTTGCTTCTAAATTGAAAGCAAAAGTGGAAGCATTGTATTTACCCCTAGAAGTTTTAACTTCTTAATACAACACTTTCTCTACTAGACTAAAAAGGCTAAAATATTTGGTAGCAGAATTCAACTGTCATAAGACCTATCTCCTTATTCTCTTTGGTAAAAATTAGTTTTTTAATAAGTGATGGGAACGAGCTGGATGGTCTAAGTCCCTATGTTGAACATTTTTATTAAAATGTGATATGACAACTACAGAAGAAAGTAGCAAAGGAGTTCTAATAACATGGAAAATATGACTACCGATGTTTATAAGGATTTTTTGTCAAAATTAGTTCAGGAAGAGGATGAGATAAAAAAGCAATTAAACACAAGAAGAAAACCATATGAAGAAAAGAATGAAAAAAAGGCGTTAAAGGAAGAATTGTTATCAGACGGATGGGAGGTCGTTAAAGAATTTAAAACGACCTACAAATATAGAAAGCAAAAATCTTTTCACCAGTATTTTCAAGATCGTCTTTGGTGTCTAGCCGCGATGATGGGTTTTAGCACTCTAAATAATGATAATTATTTGTTACTACCGTGTAATAAAAATACGTCTATACCAGGAAGGCAGGTTGATGTTTTGGCTGCTGACGATGAAACAGTTTTAATTATAGAATGTAAAAGCTGCAAAGAGGAAACCTCTAAGTCCATGCAAAATGTGATAAACGACTTTAACACGATAAAAGAGGGGAGTTTTGTTCATTTAAGATCAATTTTTGGAGACAGAAAAGTAAAGTTTATATTAGCTACAGAAAACATAGTGTTGAATGAAAATGATAAAAAAAGGTTAGAAGAATTTAATGGAATAACTTATTTTAATGAACAAGATATTGCATATTATGAACAACTTGTTGCCCAAATAGGACATGCAGCCAAATATCAGTTGCTAGGG
>JBAXXF010000298.1:0-1979 GCA_037128035.1 bacterium
CTTTCCTAAATCTTCTTATCCTAGCTATAGCTACCAGTATAGATGCTCTTGCCGTTGGTGTCAGTTTTGCTTTTCTAGACATTTCCATAACCATCCCAGTCATCATAATAGGCTGTGTAGCCTTTATTTTCTCTTTTGTGGGTGTAGAATTAGGTAACAGACTTGGGTGTTATGCCAAAAGTAGGGCAGAGGTCCTAGGTGGTTTGATACTTATAGTTCTGGGCGTTAAAATACTTTTAGAACATCTTTATTTTTAATAGATGAACATTCTTTTCATACAACATCCTATTCAGGATTTTTATAATACAAGGTTCAGGGAGTATCCACTTGGGCTTTTATATCTAGCCGCTGCATTGAAAAATAATAAAGAGTTGAATGTAAATATTTTGGATGCAAGGTACTGTTCAAAACCTAAAGTTATCCCCGTACCCAGCGAGCTAAAATATCTCGAAAGATACTACACAAAAAGTAATGAACTATTCCTTAATTATAAGCATTTTGGAATGAGCTTTGACGAAATAAGGTCCAAGATAAAGGGACTAAGACCCGACGTAGTATGTATAAATGTAATGTTCACCACATACAATGCTCAGGCACTACAGACAGCAGCCATCGTTAAAGAAGTATGCCCGAACTGCATGGTCATTGCAGGTGGATATCATGCCACAGTTGCCTCTAAAGAACTACTGAGCTCTGGATGTATAGACGTTGTTGTAAGAGGAGAAGGTGAAGAGATCTTGGCTCGGATGCTCAATAACCGGAATATTGAAAGATCAAAAGGGACCATCGTTGATAGCAATGGATCTCCATTCATTGTAGATGACTTAGATTCTTTGTCCTTTCCTGCAAGAGAGTTATTGGACCCAACAAAATATACATTCAACAAAAGGCCATATACGATGCTTCTTACTTCTAGGGGCTGTCCCAACAGCTGTGTGTTCTGCTCGGTCCATTCGATGGCCGGTCACGGATATAGGGCTCGCGATATAAGCAAGGTCCTAGAGGAAATAGATGAGTGCTATAAAAAATATGGGATAGAGGCTTTTGATCTACAGGACGATAATCTGCTTTTTGATCCTCAACGCATGAAGCGATTGCTTGATGGAATTATGTCGAAATATGGGAAAAAGAAATTCGATCTACTTGCAAGCAACGGCCTTAATTCTTCAAATTTAGATCCTGAACTTCTTGGGCTTATGAAAGATGCTGGATTTAAGAAGCTGGACATATCTCTTGCTACAGGTGCTGTCCCATACAGGGATGGTCTTAAAAGGCCAGAGACCATTGTTCAGTATGAATCACTACTAGAAAGTGCTGTCTCCATGGGCTTTGACGTGACCACGTATGTTATCATTGGGCTTCCTGAACAACCATTGGATGAAATAAAACAGACCCTTGAATATCTGATGGGCAAAAAAACGTTGATATCTCCATCCGTGTTCTACAACGTACCAGGAATGCCTATTTACAACGAAATGAAAAAGTATGAGCGTTTAGACCTAGATATAGCCAGAAGGAGCACTGCTTTTAACAGCAGGGGCCGTGACTTTGAGCCAGATGATATCTTCAATGTTTTCAGGCAGATAAGGCGTCATAATCTCAACAAGCAAGCTTTTTTATAAATGACATTTAAAAAAATATGGGTTAAATGCTCATGATCAAGACTAGAACAGGAGGGTCGATCATGAAAAAAATTCTTTATGTTTCTTTGATCGCGGTAGTAGCTGTGGCTGCTTATGCGGTACTTTCGAACTGCGGAGGCAGTGATTCTGGTAGCACTACAGGCAGCAAACTGGTGGATCCATATATAGTTGGTGCTGTTCTTTTTGAGGACGTTAACAACGACGGTGTTCAGCAGGCGACGGAACAATCATCTACTCCAACTGATGCTAATGGTACCTTTACATTTCCTAATCCACTCACAGTGGGTTCTACTATAAGGCTTACTGCTACTACAGGTTCTCACGCTGGTGTAACAT
>JBAXXF010000299.1:0-1976 GCA_037128035.1 bacterium
GCCAGATATCTAACAGAGATAGGCAAATGGAACTACGAGATGCGCAGGAACTATAAGGCGATGATCTTTGATTATATGATCACGTATAACGCTGAGCGAAAGACCCCTGATTTCAAAAAATATATTAATAACATAGGAGGAACGCAGTATCCTGTTGTCTGCGCTTCATTACAAAGACAAGCAGGCGCCACTCCTCCTGACACCGCTAATTTAGAGCAACCGTGCGTTTCCATACCATACAATCAATTCCAGACTGCTGTGAACCAGGCTCTTGCAGTCGCTGCACAGACCTGTACAGCAGCACAAACTGCATGTACAGCAGGCAGTTCCACTTGCGCTGCAATGCAGTATCAATGTAACCAAGCTTATGCTACTGCGCAGCAACTGTTTAGCACAAGTACTCATTATGGTGATAAGTATAAAAATTATGAAGACCCTGCAACCAATAATTACAATTACAATCTGAGATTGATGGGATGGGCGCTACACGCATACAGGAACATGCAGGCAAGGATCAGGGGCGTTCACTACGGCGATATAACGTTAGGCAAAATGAGCAATCCAGCTGGTAGTCGAGGTAGATGGGACCTTATTAAAAATGATAATGTTAAAATTTTTAAGAACTCACCTATCAGCGTAGCAGCAAAAGTAATTAATGGTTATACAGACCCTGGCAAGATAGAGTCGGACCTTAAAGATAAAAAGTACATAGAACTGAACTCAAGTACTACGTCGTTAAACCCAATGCATAACGCTGCATATACAACTTTTAGGAATAATCTCTTAAAAGTACTAAGTTCCGGCAACGCTAAGATATTCCATATTCTTCCATCAGTCGTACCTGCAGCTACCTTTCAGTCTAAGGACATGGCAATGGGGTGTGGGACAGGAAGTGAAACTTGTTTTGAATATACTGGACCATATCTAAGGCTTCAGCAACATGATGTGGGTTTCCAGATCCAGTACATGATAATAGTACCTCTTTCACCTCCTCAGGGTGGTGGAACATTGCAACTACGATCAAAAAACGTAAATAACTTCCCTGTCGGCGTTTTAAAAGATAATAGGATATGGACTTATTACGCTGTTGTAGGTGTAGCTGACACAACCTCTATACCGTTTAAAGTTTTCTTTGGTAGCAAGGACAGCTCTGATTCACCTCCACTTATTGCCATAGCTGCGGCCAGGCCTTTTGGAAGTAGGATAGGTCCATACATAGATGATGCTTGCAGTGATATGCAGGCAACTAATGCCGTCTGTAATACCTCAAATGGAAGGGACCCCTTGTATCCAACCAGCACCAGCAATGGGATCTATCCTAACTTTTCTATCCTTGAAACAGGGGATGACAAATTTCTGGGAGTTAAGTTGACCGTAAATGAAACTGAATTTGGGATTCCAGCTGCCGGCATAATGTCAGGTACTCCTCAGTCTAGCAAAAATCCGACCGACAAAACAGACCTCTACGCCAAAACATATGGAAAGGGTGGCAGAGACAGGCTCTACACAAGGGCTAAGGGAAGCGAACCCTATAACGCGGATGATGGGTTTAATGCTGTAGCTACAGAACCTGATTTTTTTGACAACGATAACAACCCAATACCACCTCAAGGCAATAGAAATTCTATTTTTGCATGGAAGAGCCCAGTTACAGCGACAGCACCTTCTGGCACACCAGAAGAAAAAGATAGCTTTGAAGCATATCTAAAACAATTCAAGGGATCTGCGATCTACTGGTTCTCACAACAGGATGCTGCAAGGAAATATGGCAACAATTCTGACTATTCAATGTATGTCTTTAAATATCCCTCAGCTGGTTCAGGGAATGGTTCAACAGGCGGGAACTGGGACATAGAAGGCCTTACACTTCTGCAGGCTTCCAACACTACGTACTTGAACAGCATGGAAAAAGCATTCGCAAATGCGATGGCAGTGAGTGAATTCGAGATAAAAAGATATATAATCCCATATTCGAA
>JBAXXF010000300.1:0-1968 GCA_037128035.1 bacterium
ATATATACTTATACGTCGGCATACCACCGGCCATTGCACCCTTGCCGAGTATCCTTGAACCCATTACTACCTGATAGACATCATCCGCTATGAGTCCTGCCATAGCTCTTATAAGCTTTGGTGAGTATTGATAGTCAGGGTGTAACATTACGATAATATCGGATTTAAGGTCTAGCGCGATCTTGTAGCACGACTTTTGATTTCCGCCGTAGCCTTTGTTCTCTATGTGGTAATAAGTTATTATGCCAAGTTTGTGTGCGAGCTCTTTTGTCTTGTCATTACTTGAATCATCGACAAGGACGATATTATCAACGATGTCCTTTGGGATCTCGTTATAAGTCCTTTCTAATGTTTTTTCCGCATTGTATGCGGGCATTATTACCGTTAATATTTTTCCATTAATCATTTTTTAATACTCTTAACTTGTTGGCTCTAACCAATGCATCATCTAGATTATCCAATATATTCTCTTTTCCTACAATATTATAAAAGCCCATTTTTCTGAGGAAGGCCTTTGGAAGTCTAGAAACTTCACAAAGCATTACCGTCATTCCTCTCTTCTTTGCCCTAGTGACAAAGGATTCAAGGGCAAATATCCCTGTGGCATCAATTGCAGGGACATGGCGCATCCTTATTATCAATACGGACGGAACTAGATCGGAACGCATCAATTCATCATTGAATTTGTCCGCCATTCCAAAGAAGAATGGCCCATTGATCTCATATACTTCTACGCCTTTTGGTATCGATCGTTTTGCTGTTGAGTCAGGATCTACATCATCCTCTAATATCTCAGGGTCAGACAGTAAGGCTGTCTTTCTACCAACTTTTGTAACGTCGCTCATTCTCTTCATGAACAGCACGGTCGCAAGAAGCATACCGAACTGAACAGCTACGGTAAGATCTGCGAATACGGTTAACAAGAAGGTTAAAAGAAGGACGGCCAGATCGCTTTTTGGTGCTTTGAACATCCTTATGAACATGTGGAGTTCACTCATGTCCCAGGATACTACTATTAATACAGCCGCAAGACTGGCAAGAGGTATATACGAGGCTACTGGAGCAAAACATGCAACGAAGAGGATAAGGACCAATGCATGAACTACGCCGGCTAGAGGAGATCTTGCACCTGCCTTTATGCTTGTTGCAGTTCTTGCTATTGCACCTGTTGCTGGTATTCCACCAAATAGAGCTGAACCAATATTACCCGCACCCTGGGCGATAAGCTCTGTGTTGGAGTGGTGTTTATCACCAGTCATACCGTCGGCTACCACCGCGCACAATAAAGATTCTATGGCGGCCAAGAAAGCTATGGTGACAGAGTCAGGTAGGACCGCACGGAAAGTGTAAAGGTACGCTTTAGGCCACACAAAATGAGGAAGAACGGCAGGAATGCCACCGAACTTTGAGCCTATTGTCTCAACATGATGAAGGTTAAATAAATAGACGACCAGGCATCCAAGTCCCACCGCAACGAACTGAGCAGGGATCTTGGGATATGTTTTTCTTATTATGAGAATTAGAACTATAGTTCCTATCCCTATTGCCAGCGCATAGGGGCTGAAAGCCAGTAAATGTTTAAAGTAATCGACCCATCTTCCCATTATGTCCATTCGCATATTGGGGATGGTCATACCAAAAAAATCTTTTACCTGAGTGGTAAAGATAAGGAATCCTATACCCGCTGTAAAACCTGTTGTGACTGGGTATGGAATATACTTTATATACGTCCCGACCCTCAATAGACCAAATATTATAAGAAAGACGCCGGCAAGAAGTGTTGCTGCTACCAGCCCTTCAAAGCCGTGTCTGTTAACTACACCTAGTATAATAACGACGAACGCACCAGTCGGTCCGCCTATCTGATATCTGCTTCCGCTCAGTACGGAGATTATCAATCCTCCAACTATGGCAGTAAAAATACCTTTTTCTGGACTGACACCACTTGCTATTGCAAAGGCCATTGCC
>JBAXXF010000301.1:0-1967 GCA_037128035.1 bacterium
CAGGATAGGGTACTTCCTGAGCTGACAGAGGAGCTTGTTACAGAGGCAAAATTCGCTGCATCCAAAGAGGAGTTCCTTAATAATATAAAACAGAATTTGAAAATGAGAAAAGAAGAAGTTCGTCATAACGGGATGAGAGTCCAGGTCGTTGAACATTTACTTAACGAGAACAAGTTCGACGTGCCTTCTGCAGAAGTAGAAAGGAAATTACCAGAGATACGTGAACGTGCAGTAAGGAATATCTTTGGTTATCAGGCTCCAAATATGACAGAGGAGCAGATGAAAGAGATCCTAAGTAAGCATGAGGACGAATTCAAAAAAGTAGCAGAGAGCGAGGTCAGGGTCTCCTATATAATTGAATCAATAGCCAAGAAGGAGAACATAACTGCCGCAGATGAGGACGTCACTAAGGAGATGGAAGGGGCCGCTCAAGCCATGAAAATGACGGTTCCAGAGCTAAAGAGCAAATATGGTGAGAGGACCCTTAAGAGCGCACTTGCTAATTCAATAATTGAAAGAAAAACATTCGACTATCTGTACGAAAAGGCTAAAATTACAGAAAAGAAGGAGAAATAGTCATATGACCTTTATACCAATGCCTTACGTTATAGAACAGACCCCAAAAGGGGAGCGCCAGTACGATATATATTCGAGGCTGATGATAGACAGGATCATTTTTATCGGAAGTGAGATAAATGATCAGGTGGCTAACATAATTGTGGCACAGTTGCTGTTCTTAGAGGCTGATGCTCCGGAAAAAGATATACATATGTATATAAATTCACCAGGAGGTTCAGTTACGGCGGGCATGGCGATCTATGACACTATGAGATACATTAAGTCCAACGTTTGTACGTACTGTGTGGGACAGGCTTCCAGCATGGGAGCGTTCCTGCTTGCAGGCGGCCAAAAAGGCAAACGCTTTGCGATGCCTAATTCCAGGATACTGATACACCAGCCTTTGGGTGGTTATTCCGGACAGGCAAGCGACATGGAGATACATGCAAAGGAAATAATAAAGCTAAGGGAAAAACTGAATAAGATGCTGGCAGAGAACACAGGAAAGTCACTTTCTGTAATAGAAAAGGACACTGACAGGGACTTTTTTATGTCAGCAGAGGAAGCAATGAAGTACGGAGTAGTGGACAAGGTAATAGCAACAAGGGGTGAATTATTATGAACAATAGCGGCTCAGCAAGCTTCCCAAACCTAGTCTGTTCCTTTTGCGGGAAAAGTCAGAGGGACGTAAGAAAACTTATAGCAGGGCCCGCGGTTTTCATCTGTGATGAATGTGTAGAACTATGTAACGACATACTTAAGGAAGAGATAAAAAAAGAAAATCTTGCTGATGGTTTCTACAAAATGCCAAAGCCTGCTGAGATAAAAGCGGTCTTGGATAGTTATGTAATTGGGCAGGACGGAGCAAAGAAAACACTCGCTGTAGCGGTGCATAACCACTACAAGAGGATCTTCTCTCCTGGCAGTGTGGATGAATCAGATGTGGAGATACAGAAGAGTAACATTTTGATATTGGGGCCTACCGGAAGTGGAAAGACCTATCTTGCCCAGACGCTGGCAAGGATATTGAAGGTGCCTTTTGTTATAGCCGATGCGACCTCTCTTACTGAAGCAGGTTATGTTGGTGAAGATGTCGAGAACATCCTTCTAAGCCTTCTTCAAGCGGCAGACTACGACGTAGAAAGAGCACAGAAGGGAATAGTTTATATAGATGAAATAGATAAGATCGGTAGGAAGAGCGAGAACCCTTCCATAACAAGGGATGTCAGCGGAGAAGGCGTTCAACAAGCGCTGTTGAAGATACTTGAGGGAACAAAAGCAAGTGTCCCTCCAAAGGGTGGAAGAAAACATCCTCAACAGGAATACATAAAGATAGATACAAGGAACATTCTTTTCATATGCGGCGGTGCTTTTGTGGGCCTTGAAAAGATAATAGAGAAGAGGATGGC
>JBAXXF010000302.1:0-1957 GCA_037128035.1 bacterium
CCCTTGTATGATGCAATGTTGTCCATGTTGAAATTCTTGGCTGTATCGTAGCTACGACGAGTGCGCTTTAGCTCCACCTCTGTACCATCACCATATCTTAAAATGGTGACGCCCTTAATGGCAGATCCTATTGCCTGAAAGATCTTTCCAAGATGATAGCTTATTAATGTTTTGATCTCAGGTTCTGTCTCTTTATTGTATTCACCCAACCAATATACGTAGTCTATTAAGTACTGCTGATAGACCATTATCCAATCAAAATCGGATATGGCTTTTTTTGTCACTTCATTTTCTGGTATTTCTGTGTCGTCACAAACAATATTAGCAGCGATGTACAAGGACATCTCTTTTAGCAATGCTGTTACTTTTTCTGGGTCAGCGCTAACGTTCAGGCTGCACTGGGCAATGTCATCTTTTTTTGCAGAACACGCGGTTGCAGTTCCTTTTTGCACATAAAGTGTGTTTATTATCTCGCCTTCATATATGCTACGGTTTACCGCTATTACTTCAGTGTTAGGTGCTTTGGTGTTCATCTCCGGCTCGTCAATTACACCGGCCAGAGGGTTAGAATATGTACCTAAAAATGGATGACATTTTTTTTGAGTAACGCCTTCTGGGGTTATTACGACCTCACGTAACTGTACGCTGATATTCAGGGATTGAAGAAAATCTTCTTCGCTTAAATTATTTGGATTTGTAACAGTGCCGGTCTGGTTTGTGGCTGTGCTGCTAGAGCTCGTGACAGGACTCGTCTGTGCCCAACTATAATTGCTGGTCGTGAAAAAGAAGAAGAGTATTGTCCAGGCTATTATCTTTCTAGTCATGCCTTCCCCGCATATAAACCTTATCGGTATTCAATGCCAATGACATTAATGGAAAGCAGAATTAAAGCATAACTAGTTGATATTACAGGCTTGCGCTAGAGGTATTGTGCGTTCCCTGAAACATGCTATAGTCTATCTTTCTGATCGAAGAAGAGGAGGGCCGACTATGAGAAATTTAAGTTTATTTTGTTTGATCGTTTTGATCGCAACACTTTCAGCTTGTGGTGGTACAGGTAAAGTCTATTCGCTTCGCGACAGAGGAGAGGGTCTGGGATGGGTATTCTATGTAGATCCTGATAATGCAAAATTGCTTCCTGAAGGTAAAAAATATTTAGAAGTAACATCGTTCGACCAGAGCCCTGCGGTCGGGATAGCATGGGGTGAAGGGGCAGCTACAGGTTCAATAGCCACTGCAGTGGGGACAGGGCAAGCAAATACGGATAAGATCATAGCAACTAAAGGTGCTGGGACCTATGCTGCAAGACTGTGTCGTGACCTAGTGTCAGGTGGTTTCAGTGATTGGTTCTTGCCATCAAAAGACGAACTAAATAAAATATACATAAACTTACAAAAGGGCGTTGATGAGAATGGCGTTGCCTATCCTCCTGCCGGTGTAGGAACTTTTACTAACGACTACTATTGGAGCTCGACAGAAATCAATTCTGAGTTGGCGTTGGAGCAGGTTATAGACTCCTCTGATGTTGATCATGCTCCGTTCGATAATTTTAAACAAGCCACAGCCAGTGTTCGCTGTGTAAGGGCTTTTTAGGCGTTAATTATACACTGACAAACATTCCTATTGCTGATAAGCTAGCGCCTAATATTTATTGTTAGGAGGAAGATCGTATGATTATTTCTCATAAAGCTATTAGCATTTTGTTCTCTGTTTGTATTATATTTGGCTTTGCTGCGTGTACGACACCGTCTGATTTTAGGACAGGGGCTACGTCCATTTTGGCAACAGAGTCTGGCATAATGATAGAGTTGGGGTATCAGAACCTTGGCCCTAATGCCCCTGGCTTTCCAACTGTACTGGCTACGGAGGAGATTAACGTTCGTGTCTATAAAGACTCTGATGAAACCCTTGCCAATTATAAGACCTTTGACTTTGACTATACAAATAAGGCCAATCC
>JBAXXF010000303.1:0-1954 GCA_037128035.1 bacterium
ATGGTAACCTATATACCTATCAGGGTGTCATCAAGTGCGAAGATGCCGGAAAATTTGGCTATTGTGTACGAGTAATGGCTGATAAAGAAGAGCTTGTCTCTAGGTTCCACTTTGGTAAGATAAAGTGGGAATTGATAAGATGAGCAGAGCAGATTGGCAACAGTATTTTTTTAAATTCGCCAACCTTGCAAGTGAACGCTCCACATGTTTGAGAAGAAAAGTGGGAGCAGTACTTGTGAAGGACAACATGGTGATCGCGACAGGATATAATGGTCCTCCTCGTGGATTACCACATTGCAGTGAAGTGGGCGGATGTAAAAGAGCAACTATGAATATTCCATCAGGTGAAAGGCATGAACTGTGTAGAGGGCTTCATGCAGAGCAGAACGCTATCATTCAGGCAGCACGCAGTGGATTGAACATAAATGGATGCGATCTTTACTGCTCTAACAGACCATGCGCGATATGTACAAAAATGATCATCAACGCCGGTATTTCGAAAGTCTTTTATTATGAGGACTACAATGATCCACTGGCAGAGGAGCTAACGAAGCAAAGCAAAGTTCAGTTCATAAAAACTGAAAAGGAATAAAAATGTTCCAAATAAAAAGCCTTGGCGCCTGTAGATTTGATTCTCCATTGAAGAAATCCCTTAGCGCTAAGGGAGCTCACTTTAGCGGCTTTGTTAACGAGAATGATCGCATCCTATATAATCCGCGCCTTGATGCGTTCAGGAACGCCATATCACGTGGAATGGAAGATCCCATCAGCATAGAACTTGCCGGTCCAAGAGAAAAGATATTCTTTGATCCTACAAAGACAAGAGCAGCGATAGTAACTTGCGGCGGACTTTGTCCAGGATTGAACAACGTAATTAGGACTATTACCTTTGAACTTGCTTACAGATACGGTGTTAAAGATATCCTTGGAATACGATATGGCTTTGCAGGTTTTGTTCACAAGGAATTTGAGCCTCTAAAACTTACACCAGAGAATGTTGAGAACATTCACACCAGTGCTGGAACTATACTTGGTTCCTCACGAGGATTAAATGAAACTTCGCAGATCGTTGACTATATAGAAAAGAACAACATCAACATGCTATTTTGCATAGGCGGTGACGGCACTTTACGTGGCGCTCGCGATATTGCATTGTTTGCAATGTTAAAAGGCTATCCACTAGCAGTTGTTGGCGTACCAAAGACGATAGATAACGACATTTCCTACATATCCAGAAGCTTTGGTTTTGCATCAGCTGTGCAGGCAGCCACATACGCCATAACAGCCGCACATACAGAGTCAAAGGGTGTTTACAATGGTGTAGGCCTAGTAAAGCTAATGGGCCGTTATTCAGGCTTTATAGCATCAGAGACGGCACTTGCCGTAAATGACGCTAACTTTGTTCTGATACCAGAAGTAGATTTTGATATCGATGGTAAGAATGGTTTCATGACCCACTTATTCAAACGCCTTGAAAGGCGCCACCATGCGGTCATTATAGTTGCAGAAGGGGCCGGTCAGAACTTCTTTGATAAGGAGCAACTTGGCCAGGATGCCTCCGGTAACAAAAAGTTGGGTGACATAGGCAAGCTTCTTAAGGATGAAATTGCAAGCTTTAGCAAGCAAAGTAAGATCCCGGCAGAAACAAAATATATAGACCCAAGTTATATGATAAGAAGCACTGTGGCCAATGCCAACGATGCGATGTATTGCATACAGATGGCGCAAGCCGCGGTTCACGCAGCTATGGCCGGAAAGACGAACTTGCTGATAGGGCACCTGCACGAGAATTTCACCAATCTGCCCATAGATACTGCCGTATCAAAAAGAAAGACTGTTGACCCAAGTTCTCCACTTTGGATGAACGTGCTTGAAGCTACAGGGCAACCAGTAAGGATGAAGAACATTTGATCACGAGAACACATACTAACATTGTCCTGACAGGCTTTATGGG
>JBAXXF010000304.1:0-1945 GCA_037128035.1 bacterium
CTTCAAAACCTTCATTTACCGTATCAACTATATTTTTACGACTTCTGTAGTTATCCTTTAGCTCTTCAAAGTTACCTTTCAGGAATTTTCTTTGAGTATCAACAAAGACCCTGACATCGGCGTTCCTGAACCTATAAATGGACTGTTTTGCATCGCCAACAAGGAAGAATTTCTTTGATATCTTAAAAAGTGTGTCCCTTTGAAAATGATTTGTGTCTTGGAATTCATCAACAAGGACATACGAGTACTTGGTCCTGTAATACTCTGCTACCTGAGGATAGTTATGAACAAGGTCATACGCCATTAGCTCTATATCGTTATAGTCCAGAGCCTCCATTTTCTTCTTTTCTGCAGAAAATTCTTGATGCACATCATTAAAGATCTTCATTAACGTTACTAAAATACGGGCGGCCTGCTCAGAAACAAAGTCTTCGCCTATTTTTAGTTCAGTCACTTCTTTTGATACGCTCTTTAGCGTCTTATATGCATCGTTCAATCCTTCTAGGCCTTTTGCGCCTCTAACATTAGATGGAAAATTTATATTCCTTAATATTGCGCATACTTTCTTAAGATCATTCCTGTTAAATTTATCTTGCGCCGCTTCTTTTAGGAAACTCTCAAGAGCTGGTCTTAATGCCTTTATATCCTGCAAGATAAGCTGTCTTGCTTCCGTAAGAGTGCCAGCTTTGCCCTGCTCATCCCACTCTATAACTACGTCGACTACATCAGTAATGAACTTAGCTCCTGTCAGTTGGTTTAGCTTTCTTGCCTCACCATCCCTTTCAAGCTTTAAAAAGTCATTGTAGGTCCTTGTTACGTTCTTTCTTATGAACGCATAGCGAGATTCCAGTGTTTCCATTATCTTCATCAGTTCTGCAAAACTGTATTCAAGGAAGATCTCTTCATAACTGCTGTCAGTTACTTTTTTTGATATTACATCCTTGCAGATGTCCCAGAATATTATCTTTACAGCGGCGTTATCTCCCAATATCTCAAAGTTTGGACTGATATTTAGCTTCATTGACTGCTCTCTTAGTATCTGAGCAAAAAAACTGTGGATGGTGCTTATTGTAAGGTCCGATATAGACTCTTTCTTAGGAGAATCAGCCAACCTATCCTTTATCTTTTTATTTAAGTCGCGCACTGCGGCCTTGGTGAATGTTACCGCAACTATTTCTGTTGGAGCATAAGAGTCCAGCGCCTGCACTATCTCTGTAACAAGACGTGTAGTTTTACCCGTGCCCGCAGAGGCACTGATGAGCTTTACATCAATACCAGTATTTGACACCACAACACCTCTTGTAATCGCATATCCCGCATATCTCTCTTTCTGTAGAAGAAGAATATTCGTCTTCCTCATCAGAGGAAATGTCCTGAACAGGGTCTATACTAAAGATCCCCTCCGTTATCCCTTTTAAAGCGCCAACAGCTTTTTTTGCAAGTATGCCGGCAATATCCTCATAAAAAGTTCCCTCATTAAGGGTTATGCAACTTCTGCCGGTCTTTGATCTCGGCGGACAGATGCCATCATCAATATTGCCTATTATAAGTCGCCATGACTTTGGATTATCACCTGTGGAAGCCTTGGACAGACTTATGTAACAACCACCGCCGGCCTTTATTTCTGGGAATATCAAAGAGGCCGCGGCCATATAAAGCAAGAGTTGGACTTTTCTACCGTCCTCTATCTCTGGCTTTTTTGGAGTGATGCTTTTTTTATAATCAATGATGTAAAAGGCGTTATCCCTTTTATTTACGTCTATTCTGTCCGTTTTACCGTAAAATGCCACAGTGCTGGATGGCGAGTTAGCCGCCGGCGGGTTCAAGGTAAAATTTATCTTTCCGTCCTTAAGCTCTACGTAACAATTCAATTTTTGTTCCGTCTTAAAGATCTCAAGGAAAGGATTCCTCTTAAAGAATTCCTGTTCCCCTTTAAGAACAGTCT
>JBAXXF010000305.1:0-1919 GCA_037128035.1 bacterium
CAATCAGACTGCGCGCTGGTTGGTGGAGAGACGGCCGAGATGCCTTCTTTCTATCAGGACGATGAATATGACTGTGCTGGTTTTGTAGTAGGCGTAGTGGATGAAGACAAGATAATAGACGGCAGTAAGATAAAAGAAGGTGACGTGGTATTGGGGATAGAATCCTCTGGGATACATTCCAACGGCTACTCCCTTGTAAGGAATATTTTCTTTAACAAGAACTCATACACAATGGATCATGTATTCCCAGAACTTGATGCTCCACTTGGAGAGGTCCTTTTGAGACCGACACAGATATATGTGAAGCCAGTTATAGATATGGTAGAGGCTGGGTTCAACATTAAGGCAATGTGCCACGTGACTGGGGGCGGTATCACAGAAAACCTTCCTAGGGTCCTGGCTGATAGGTTCAGTGCAGAGATAGAATTAAATAAAATAAATGTTCTACCAATATTCAAACTTATGGCAAAGCTTGGGCAGGTTGAAACGGAAGAGATGATGAGAGTGTTCAATATGGGGGTAGGGTTCATCATGGTCCTTCCTCAAAATGAAGCTGATAAAGCGATGAAAACACTTTCAAAATATTCGTTGAGGTCCAGCGTAATAGGGAAAATTATAGATGACGGCAAGAATAAGGTCGTTTTCTCTGATCTGGACAAATTTAAATTATGAGACTTTTAGTTTTTGCTTCTGGAAAAGGAAGTAATTTTGAGGCGATGGTAAAGGCCTCAAGAAGCGGATACTTCCATTCAAAAGTGGTCGGTCTTCTTTGTGATAAGGACTGTCCAGCGGCGGAAATAGCAAAAGCTAATGACATCCCTGTGACTGTTATCAAACCAAAGGATTACAAGGATAAAGAGATCTACATAGATGCTTTGGTGAGTGCTGCAAAAGGGTACAGCCCCGATTATATAATCCTGGCTGGCTATATGAGAATAATCCCATCCGAGCTTTTAGACGCATACCCGCTCAAGGTCTTGAACGTGCACCCTTCTTTGCTTCCAGCTTTTCCTGGCAAGGACTCAATACTAAGAGCCTGGGAAGCAGGAGTTAAGACCACGGGGATAACAGTGCATTTTGTTAACGATAGACTTGATCAGGGACCTATCATAGCTCAAGAATCCTTGATTATGCCGGACAGCCTTGAAAAACTTGAAGAGGAAATGCATAAAATAGAGCACAGGATATATCCTGCTGCTGTAAAAGAGCTTACAGAGCACCCTTTTGATGCTGTGGTAGTAAGCAAGTGCCTTATGGGTGCTAATAGCAGATATGATGGTGGCAACAAATATTCAAAGAGAGCAGAAACCTTTGTAAAGACCTTTAAAGGTAAAGTGCTAGAGATGTGTCCAGAGATAGAGGCTGGTCTTAGTACACCACGCCCTAAGATAAATATCATAAATGGAAAGGCCATCATGGATGGTAAAGAGGATGTCACTGAAAAGCTGAATAAGGCCTGCCATAGGATAATGTCGGAACTTTCAGGCTCTAAAAAAATAATAGCTATATTAAAAGAAAAAAGCCCAAGCTGTGGTGTGTTGAACCCAAAAGGATTGTTCGCCACTTGTGCTTTGGAGAAATTCAGGAACAATATATTCATAGTTAGCGAAGAGGACCTGTAATGACGGCCACTAGGAATAGTTACGAGACTGTTGTTTTTAGCAATGGACTTGCTTCCTTGTTGTATACGCTGAATTGTGACAGCAAAAGCATGGATATCATGCTTGTGGACCGTACAGTAGAAAGCAGATCGCGCGTTAGGGATATAGAGCTTTATCCATACGAACTCCCTGTTTTTGGTCTCAGCAAGTTCAAGGTGAATTATAGAGGTTTTAAGAGTATCTTTTCCGAACTAGACGCACCATTGGGCGTCGTTTTTGGTGCTAGCAGATTTGAGTATTTCAAGACTTGTATAAAGG
>JBAXXF010000306.1:0-1918 GCA_037128035.1 bacterium
TTCTCTATTTCAGAATGAATATCTATTTTTGTATCTTTTAAATAGACAGGCAAAAGTTTTTCCAGAGCTTCATGAGCTATCTGTCCTTGTATGCTAGCAGAAGGCGTTAGCTCATCAGCCTCTGATCTTTCTACTTTTATGACCTTAGAGGCAAAATATCTGTATGGACACTCAATATATGTTTCTATTGCGGTTGGGCTTACGCTTTTAGACTGATGGTCCTTTATTATGGTAGCAGTGTTCGCAAGGTCCGCAAAATAACCAGAGCAGATGGGGACTTTTGTGTTCACTTCTTCTTTTTCCAGCCCCTTAAGACAATCAAGTGGATCGCCCATATTGGAAACGTAAGTAACGTTTGAGCCCTTTACAGCATCGCAGATCATTTTATCTTCCAGAGCTCTGGATTCCCTGCTGGTAGGTCTTATAAAGTTCTCTGCTCTTAGAGAAAGAATGAAACTATCCTTTATGATGAGGTCTTCTGCCGCGTTGGACCTTGCTTTTTCTTGGTTCATACCTACGAACCAAACATTCTCTGTTGTGTTTGAGCTGATGAGCCTAGATGCTGAAAGCGTTACGTCAGTAAAATATGGCAGACCTCTTACAAGATAGTTCTCTTCCGCATGAACAGAAAGTTTTCTGCAAAATTCTTCTGTGTTGAGCTCTTTATTGTTGTCCAGCGCTGACGTTACTCTGTAGATCAGGTTTTCCACTGTGGATAGCTCGAATTTATCGCTTACCGAGAGCTTTTCTCTCAAGTTCAATTTGTTGATCAGTTCATTTATAGCGGAAACATAAGCAAGCGGCTTTGCCTTTGCAGGGATCGTCTCAGCTACAGCATTAATAAGATCTACTACCTGCTTTGCCTCAAGCTGGACAAAATAGTCCTTGTCCGAGGGGAACAGGCCCCTTTCTGCGATAAACGACATGAGCTTTCTTATCTGAACGTGGTCATTCCACAGATTCTGATAGCTCATCAGCCTATAAATATCCCGATATTCCCAGTCCGTTCCTTTGAGTTTTATAAGCCCCAGCAATACAGAAAGTATCTTGGATCTATCTAATCTGACAGAAGACCTCACGGATACTTTGTCATGCATGAAATATTTGAATAGAGAATAATAGATGTCCAGGTCCGAGGACGTATAGATAGAGGCCTTTACACCGTCCGGAATGGAATTTGAGATGTGGCAGACTTCCTCTGTGGGACTTTTCAATTCAAAAAGTTTTATTCCAGCATTACGTGAGCCTTCTATCTTTTGTATGTCAAAATCCATCGAGGCTAGTGATTCTTTAAGCACTCTTGAGTAATCAAGTCCGTCTATAAAAAGGTCCGGGCCTACCATGTAGCACTCATCAACGTTCTTGCTAACAGCAGCTATAAGTGCAAGGTCTGTGGAAGTATATTCTGTAAAACCAGCAAAGAGCACGACTGTATCACTTGGTATTATTGAAGAGCGTACAGGGTCTGATAATACATCAACAAAGGCGCGATTGAAGTCTGCATCATCGCTTAAGCCTTCTGCTTTCAAAAAGTCCTCGTATTTTTTAAAGACCTTAAGGAGCATCGGATATTCTGCCCCCACTTTTGATGCGAACAGTGACTCAAGATATCCTATATCGAAATATGACTGTCTTAGCTCAAGCACAGAATTAAGCAGGGTCCTTGTTATGCCTCTTGTGTAGTCGCTTTCAAAGTGTTCAGATAACGCTACCTGGTCCACTCTTTTCAAGCGTTGACCTACGGAGATCTTGCTCATCATGTTCCTGGCAAGGGAGGATATTTTGTGTATCTCTACCCCACTGACGGCCTTTTTATTCTCCAATAAATATGCTTCAAGGACAAAAGGTTCTATGTGTCTTGGAAGCACAACTACGCAACGCTTGCCCTCATTTTTATAGACCAGGTCTCTGGCTTGGG
>JBAXXF010000307.1:0-1886 GCA_037128035.1 bacterium
CTCTTCAGGAGAAGCATAGTGCATATCCACGGTCACTATATCCCCGCACAGATTATCTATCTCATTACCAAGCCGGTCAATCCATTCTATGAACATCACTGACCTGGGATCCCCTAGTGATTCTAAAAAACCTGTACCCTCGAGTTCCCTTGTATTACTTATCCTATACAGGTCTACGTGCAGTACCGAATGATCATCAGTGTCATATTCGTTCATTATAGTGTACGTCGGTGAAGTTATTTCTTCTTTAGGCATTAGCTTGGACATTATGCCTTTTATCATGAGCGTTTTTCCCGCCCCAAGGTCCCCTGTAAAGCCAAACTTTAATTTACAGTTATCCTTGTTACCCGTTTTTAGAAGCTCCTTTATCTGAGCGCCTAGCTTTTGGCCAAGCTCGTAAGTTTCCATACTGGATGATGTAGTTATTATTCTGTTAGGCATCTTATTACATTACCAAGTTCCTTGATTATATCCGTTGGGAGTATCCCAAAATCACTATTGTTCTCTTCCATTACCAACCTGTCTGCACATAGTCCATGGACGTACATGGCAAGTGCTCCTGCTTTCCCTGTGTCCAAGCCCTGCGCTATAAAGGCAGCTATTATCCCGGACAGGACATCGCCGTTGCCACCCTTGGATAGAGCTGGATTACCTGTATAATTAACGAATACTTCGCCGTTACCTCTTCCTAGCATGCTCCTATATCCCTTCAATAGAACAGAGAATTTATGGCCTTTAACGTAGCTTTCTAGGGCATTCAAGCGATGCTCTTGTATCTCAGCTATATCAGGATACAACCTGGACATCTCTCCAGGATGAGGGGTAAGAACAGCATCTTTATTTTTTAGAATATCAAAAAGTTTTTTATCTTCCGCTATTATATTAAGGGCATCAGCGTCAATAACAAGTGGGACCTTTGCATTCTGTAGCATCTCCTTAAGGGCGGCTTTTCTTTTTTTGCCAAAACCAGGGCCTATAACAACAGAACTGAATTTTTTAAAATTATCTTTAGGGTCTATTTCCGATACCATTACTTCGGAGATAAGCATTGGCATTCGCTGTCTAAGAGCCTCTTTGCTTTCATTTACGGCAAGTACGGTCACAAGCCCTGCGCCTGCCCTTAATGCGGCCATCGCTGTCATGGCAACAGAACCTTCCATTCCGTCATCAGGAGAGATCACCGCAACGTGCCCAAAGCTACCCTTGTGTGAGTTTGGCTTCCTGGTTATTGGCGCTATAAGCTCCCTGGCAAAGTGCTCTGTGATCAATTCGTATTTTGTGTCCATTTGTTCTACAGGGAAGAAAAGTGATTTAACTATTATATCTCCTGCATGAACAGATGCCGGAGAGATGAAGAGCCCTACCTTTGGGTAGACAAAAGAAACGGTGCAATCAGCTACCATCGCTCCTTCTATGGCTTCGCCAGTATCCGCATCAACGCCAGAAGGAACATCAATACTGAATACGTATGAGGCCTTACTTACATCCTCAAAAAGTTTGATCAATTTTTTATCAAGCGCTTTTCCAGTTGTTGCTTTAAAGCCAGTGCCAAAAACACCGTCTATAATTATCGTATTATCATTTATGCTCTTTGAAACTTCGCTAACGGCCATTTGCTTTAGGTCTTTTTTATTAGCTACGCTTTTTAGAAGCAGTTCCATTTGTAATTTTGAGTCTGGGGTCTTGGGCTTAGCTACAGCCTCTACTATACTGACTTTGCAGCCTACAGAGACAAGCATCCTTGCAAGACAAAGCGCATCACCACCATTGTTGCCTGTCCCATATAGCACGATAAGGTCATTAAGATGTATATTTGGGAAACGGTTAAGTATCTCTTCAAAGACACCACGTGCTGCGTGCTCCATAAGCACAACAGAAGGTACTCC
>JBAXXF010000308.1:0-1874 GCA_037128035.1 bacterium
GTAATAACATCTCGTATGATCTTATTCTTTTCCACTTTCAGCTCTGAGCTGGTAGGACGCCCTAGCTCTATTATCTTTGTAAATTGTTCGCTATAATCTATTAGATCATTTATATCAACAGCGGCGTTTGATATTGTACGTAAGTTGGTAAGTATAACAGCCTGCATAGATGCGACGAACATGATGTCGTCAACATTAGATTTAAAAACATAGTCTTTGCTTAGCTTTTCCACATAATATGGAAATATCTTAGCCTCTATGACAACATCTAGCGGGTCTAATTGGTTTTCCTTTTTAGCCACTATGGCATCCATGCTAAACTTCACTAGTTTAGCCAGATCAATTTTTGTTTCATTACCTTTTTCCCAGTTATATTCTCTTGTAATATATGTAATTAATGTTCTTTTTAGTTCTTCAGCATCGTATGGCTTGAGATTGTTCCTGTACACCCAATCATTGTATAAAGCTCTTTTTGCATCATAGAGATTCAACTGGTTTTTAGGAGTAAGTATTGTCTCATAATTATCTAAACTCGCTACGACATCCTCTAACCTTAAAGTGTTCTTTGTGTATTCCTCACTACTTGATCTAACTATAGCTCTCTCTTTCATAATATCGCTTAGCTGCTTCATTAGCTCTGTGGTTTGGGCACACAGCGGATATGCTGCTAGCAACAAACTTAGTATCAAAAATTTTCTCATGCCAGCTCCCTTTACTATTTTATTACGCCTGCTTTAATTAACTTAAACTCAGCCTTGGTCTTTGCAACGTCATTAAGATAAGATTCTTTTTCCGCTTTTAGTTCTGGACTGCTACCAGGACATCCAAGATCTATCACTTTGTACAACATATCGCTGTAATTTACGATGAGGTCTACATCAATGCCAGCATCTGATACACGATCCAAGTTCTTGAGCAGGGAAGATTGAAGCATAACTGCGAACAGAACATCAGATTGCATCGTGATGGAACCTTTATCCAGCTTAGAAACATAGTAAGCAAAGATCTTGGCTTGAATAATTAAGTCCTGAGGTCCTAGTATCCTGTGGATCTCCCTACACTTGGTATGAGCCTCCTCAACTAATGAATTCAGGCTCTGAAAAATGGCATATTTTTTCCCTAGATATTTTAGCAGTGAGCTCCTTAGCTCAGCTGTGTCATAGAAACTAACACCACTGCTCGCTTTCCATTCAGCATACAAAGATCTTTTAGCTGTATATAATTTAGCTTGGGCCTCTGGGTCCAATGTTATTTCATATTGGTCCAGATCCTGTACTACTTCTTGAAGCCTCAAAGTATTAACTTTAAGTTCTTCCACTTTCTTGGCCACTAATTTATCATAATCTTCCTCACTGCCTGGATAGGTAGCAAAGATATAATTCATGTAGTAATTGCTAACAACGGAGTAATAGCCCACATTATGCGCAAACGTAACGGACTCCTCCAGCTTAGTTCTTTCTGCCATTAGATCGTTCAATTTACCCATAAGTTCAACTGTCTGCGCACTAAGAGATGTTGCAATAAACACCAAACCAAGGATCAAAAATTTCTTCACGATCGCCCCCTTATTTGCATTTAGATATTTTACATGACTCGAACTGAGCTTTTACAGTCGAGACATTTTCAACGAATTCTTTGCTAGTCACCTCTAACTCTATCCAATTACTACCAATATACCCTGTTGGAGAAGAGCCTAATTCCATTATTTTCAAGAAGCGATCACTGTAATCTATCAGAGAGCCTATATCCACTCCAGCTATTCCCGTAGATCTTAGATCGTAAAATATACTGGCCTGCAGAAACGCAGTATTATAGACAGCAAGGTAGAAATCAGCGCCACTCTTTTTTTCCAGTCTTTCTACATAGTATGGGAA
>JBAXXF010000309.1:0-1865 GCA_037128035.1 bacterium
GGACCTTTTTCTCAGATATTATCTCTACGTTAGAGTTAATGAGTTCTTTTTTCTTACATTTATCATATTTATTCAGATCAGCAATATTCCCGGTCCTGTTAATTACATCAAGATCGCCTTTTAACTTAAATTTTGGCATGACCGTTTTGCCATCAATGGCAAGCCTGTTAAGCTTTATAATGCTTCCGCCTTTGAACGCATCAAGGACATTTTGCACATCGTTATAATATGGGTCTTTGAACGCAATAAATGGAAGATGTCCGGGATTTTGGTCTATTAAACGCACTGTCTTTGGGTCAAAGATGAACTTGTCAGAAAAAAATTGCATAAAAAAATCAAAAGGTGTTTTTATTGGAGAAAAGAACCTTGTTCTGTTCTTTCTATCTATATTTATAAAATGCACAAGTGGCTCGCCGTAGTGTTGCCTCCAGAACTTATCAAGGTTCAAGATGCTTGAGCCCATTGCTCCTTCCAGCTGAGTATAGGTCCTTGTTACCCCATCCTTATCAAGCTGCTGTTTGGCATTCTCTATAAGATCTGGCGTTATTATCTCTACGAAGCTGTCTAGACCTATTTCCTTTATCAGCTTTTGTATCCTAGGCACAAGAGCTTCATAGTTGAAGATAGCAACGTTAGTATTAAAAAAAGATTTTTTGTCACCTTTCCTTAAACCCATTTGTTCAAAAAGATCTATCTGACCAGCGGCTTGAGCCTGTGCTTTTTCTACTATGGTCACGTAGACGCCGTTTGAGCTTTTTACAAGGGCTATCTGCCCTCCTTTCATATCTATTTCAGTTTTTTCTGTTGTAAGCATCGCAACAGGAATATCGTTCTTTACCACCCACCCTATCATCACAGGGTCGGGAGTACTTCCCAAATCCTCTCCATTACCAAGTACGCTAACCAGGTCCCTATAATCCTTATTGGGAAGTTCATCTGTAAAATATGAAGCAAGAAAAGCATCAACGGAGATAAAGCCGTGCCCGCCAGGATTTGACCTATTCAGGCTGATGTCCCCTTTTTCATCTATGGTAGGCTGATGTGACTGAACAGATTCCCTGAACCTTGAATGCATTTTTGTGCTGTTTATATATTCAAGGTATTTCTTTTTAGGATTGAACACACAGGGTTTCTTCCATATCTTATTTACGGCGCTCAGAGTCTCACTGCTCACTATGTCGTGTAATATTATCTGCGAATATATCCCGGCCTTTGCATCATTTATAGCTTGTAGTATTTGTGCCTCAGCAAGGGATATCTGCTTACCTTTATATTTTATAAAAAGATCAGTTCCCTTTGATCCCAATTTGACCTGCTTTTCATCAACACCTAGAACACGTGAAAGATATTTCTTCCTATCCAGCGACGTTCCAACGCCGGCCTGCATTTTTTTAAGCCATAACCTTACTTTTTTTGCACGCTCTGAGTAATTATTCTTTGCTCTAAGGATCTTCTTATACTCTACAAAAGGAAGATTGCTCATCAACTCATCAGAAGCTACGGCTGTTGTATATGCAATGTCCGTATCACTTATTTGGCATTGTGGGGTATCCGCACAGTCCCCAAGAATTATCTTTTTTTCATTTTTGGGCCGCTTGTACTTTGAGTACAGGGCTAAGAAATACGCAAGATTAGGTATGTCAAAACCTAATATTTTTGCAAGCTCTTGTCTGGATCTTTTTAACGAATCATCGTCCTTACTTGACATGGCCTCGCGGACAACAGCATTGAGATTGACAAAATCCATAATTAAAACGATGATACACACAAAGCGGGCGTAGTTCAATGGTAGAATGGCAGCTTCCCAAGCTGCACACGTGGGTCCGATTCCCATCGCCCGCTCCAAATTATTAGGAGGCTTATAT
>JBAXXF010000310.1:0-1857 GCA_037128035.1 bacterium
TCTTAACGCCATTGTCCTCAATATTTGATAGATCATTCACTACTTTTCTTTCTACAATTGTTTTGGTTTTGATCCTCGTGGTGCCGGTAGGCGTGTTCTCATAAACAGTTTTTCTTTTATAGTCTTGGGGAGCATCAACCGTCTTCTCAACTTTTGTTGTCTTCACTACTTCCTTATCCAAGACTTCTCCCGTCTTTATAGTTGTTAACTCTGTTTTGGTAATGTATCCGGTTTTTTTATCTAGATAAGGTTTTTTAATCTCTTTTCTTATTATTGAACCATCTTCAGCTACTTTCTCTGTAATTTCCACCCCACCTCTAAGTGTTTTAACTAGTTTAACTGCTGGGCTTACAGAACCTATAGCAACCATTATAAAGGCATTCTGTATGGCTGCTTTCTTTTGCTCGTTCAGCATATCGATGCTCATAATAGTGCTTTGAACACTGTCGTAGTAGGCCGAATTATTTTTTCTAACCTCTTCTTTTAATGTATAAAGATTCCACGCTTCAAACCCTTCTGAAGCCACGAACAAAATATCTGTTGCCATAGCCGCACTGCTAATGCCCGTAGCCAGCATTGCAGGCACAGTAAACCCAAGAGATCCTCCTGATATTACAGTTGCAGCTAAACTTGCTGTCATGCCAGACCAAAATAAGATCTTCCTAGCTAAAATTTTATTTTCAGCAGCTGTGTTGATCTCTTTTATATATAGACACAACAGCTCTTCATAACGATAATCATGCTTCAGTCTTAATAGGTCGGCTATCACAAGAGGGGATGTTTTTAAACTATCCTTTATAAAGTCTACCTTTAGATAATTATAACTATCCCCGTGGTTGATATTATCCATCACCTTTATATGTTCGATCTTATCTAACATATCTTTTGCTGAACTTAAGCTTAGCTTTTCATATCCTTTTATTGCCTTCTTTACATCTAGAACTGTTGCCTCATTGAAGAGTTTACCATCTCCATCAAAGCACCTCTCCTGAACAATATCTCCATTTCCACTCATTCCCAAAGTGCGTCTAAAATCCTCTACCAACAATAAATGTACAAATTTGGTATTTGCTAACCTATAGGACGACTGTTGTATCAGCTCTTCTGTGACTTTTTTGAGCCTCTGAACTATCTCTTTGTTTACCATATTTTCATTCAAGGAAAACTTCAGGTAGCTCTTTCCTGGATTAAGCAGCTCAGATATCTCCCACTCTTCATCCGTAGGAAGCCTGAGCTGACTTTTGGAAGGTTTTCTTTTTTTGTCGGATTCCTTGGAGGCAGATAACAGCCTTTGCTCTAACTCATCATGGAGTAACTGGTCAAGCCTGTTCTCAGGACTGTCTGCAAAGTAGTAAATTTCTTTATTTACTGCACTTATTTTTGTTTTTTTTACACTTTTAACAAAACCAAACGCTTCATCGTATAATTCATTATATCTTTTTTCCCCAATATAGTTCTTTACTTTTTCTATCCACGATCCTCTTTCCTTTTTCTGTTCATTCAAAGCATAGTCTTGTCCACTTTGCCATGTCCCATCGTCGTTAATGACAACCGACATAGGTATTAAGTCTGTTTTAAATTTTTCCTCAACACTTTTTTTTATATCTTCCAAGTCAGAGTTATATGTTCCGGCCTGTAAGTCTGAGTAAAGTTTATTAGCAACTCCACATGCTGCATTCATCCTCTTTATTTCAGAATTGAAACTTTTGCTAAGGTCTTGTTTTATGTTTTGTGAATATTCAAAGAGGGGTTTTGTCTCTTTGTCAGTAGCTAGTTTACGGTATTCCTCGTTTGCATCACCAAGGGCCTTGGATATTGAGGAGTGACTGAAGTCCTTATTGATCCTTTTCTTTATAT
>JBAXXF010000311.1:0-1855 GCA_037128035.1 bacterium
CAATAATCTATACTGTGAGATACCCAAGATGAAATTTACAAGAACAGCACGAATCCTTATGCCGTTTATTTTCAGCATACTTCTCACAATAATTTACACTTATAGTATATCACATTGGCACGGTAATGTAAGTTCCAAGACCTTTTTCATCAAGATACTGGCAGTGCTTTTAGCTTCGCTCCTAACACTGGTATTGAGCATCATGATACGCGGCTACATAAACATCTCTTTGACGGTGGTCAGCTACGGGATACTTGGCACGGGTGTGATCTCTTATATAACTTACATAGAGATCTCAAAGAATATCGCTTCAAATAATGACCTAGTTATACCTCTTGCACTGTTACTTATACCAGCCGCGATATTGCCTGAGCTTTACAAGAGGCGAGCTCTTAGAAGGATGGCAGCATTGGCGCTTGGCGGTAAAAGGCTAGAGGATTACTCAAAGTCACCGTGGTCATTCCTGGCAGAAAAAAAGAGAAAACTTTTGTCCGTTCTGTATTTTGATACACCTGAGCTTAATAAGGTAGCGGAAAAGATAGAGCCTGATGACCTGAAACGGATCTTAAATCATATACTCGCTAAAAGCATGAAGATAAGCGCTCAGCACAATGGAATATTCATTCGTCACACTGAGGATTCAATACTAATAGTCTTTGAGGCATCAGAAAAATATGGAAAATTAGGGTCCGCTGAATCGTATTCAGCATATCAGAGCGTACTATGCGGTATGGCCTTAAAGCAGATGATAGAAGAAATGAAAGAGATAATTAAAACGGATGCTACAAAATATATCATGGGCAGAGCCGTTATAGCTTCCGACTATGGAACGATATTACAAAATATCAGAAGGGGGACCATGGAACTGTCCCTTTTCTCCAACGCCATGCATACTATCGGGGAGATAATATCTCTTAGTGATGGGACGGACATGATAATAGATCCAAAGACCCATGAGCTTTGTGCTGAATATTTCCTTACAAAAGCGATAAACGCAGATGCACATCTGGTGCTTGGAATATCTGGATATTATAAATAAAGGCTCTTCAACTAACTATTGTAGTACCAGTCACTGCCCTGCGGGCCGTCCATGATGACGATGCCTTTTTCTAGGAGTTTATTCCTGACAGCGTCAGCTGTTTTGAAGTCCTTACTCTTTCTAGCGGCATTCCTTAGCTCTATTTCCTTATCTATATCGGAACGTTCAAGCCCAAGGCGCCTAGCAACATTCTCTTTGTAGTTTTCCATGTATTTAGCTGGGTCCTCATCAAGTATGCTGAAAATAAGTTGAACTGGCTTTATCACTTCTAAGAACCTGTTAATGACAGAACAACTAGGACTTTTTTCCTTATCCATATATTGGTTAAGACCTGTAAACAATTCATTCAAGAATGCCAATGCTTCCGCAGAATTAAAATTGTCGTCCATGCTTTCCCTGAACTTAACACTAAAGTTCTCAAAAAGTTTTTCCATCAAAGGATCTGGGTCTTGCTTAGAACAGCTAGGAGCTAGATAATTTATCTTTTTCAGCGTCGAGTAATAATAGTAGATCCTTTTTTCCGCATTAACAAGGTTGGTCTCATCAAAATTACAATTTGAATTATATGCAAAGGAAAGGATCATATATCTTATTACATCAGCGTCATATCTTTTTAATGCATCACTTATCGTGTAAAAGTTGCCAAGGCTTTTGCTCATCTTCTGTTTGCCTACCATGACAAGCCCATTATGGAGCCAATACTTGGCAAACGGCTTACCCGTAAGCGCCTCTGATTGGGCCACTTCATTTTCATGATGAGGAAATACAATATCAACTCCACCGCCATGTATGTCTATTGAATCGCCAAGGTATGTC
>JBAXXF010000312.1:0-1841 GCA_037128035.1 bacterium
GTTCAATAGAGTTTTACCATTATAGGTACTTAGGTCTTTCAGCCTACCAAATTCGGTCATTAGAGCTGTCATTTCTTGCTGGTACATGTTCCTTTCAGCTGGAGAAATAACGTCAGTATCAGCCTGAGCGCTTAGTGTTGCCATTCTATTCAAAATATCTGTTGCTTGCTGCAATGCCCCATCTGCGGTCTGCATTGCACCCATGCACTCATTAAGTGCGTTTATAGAGGTGGTAAAATTGCCAGGCATAGGCTCATGGAGCTTATTGGCGGCAGTTAGCCCCTGGAAAGGTTCCATAACTTTGCCTGATGATAGATCCATCATTACAAGGCTAAGGTTAAAATCGGTGCAAGAGTCGCCCAGTTTATTAGCCTGAACAGTTTGCAATCTAGTAAGTTCAGCAGACTGGACTGCCATGTCTGCATCAGCATCAGAAATACCAAGATCTATTTTTACGGATTCTACGATAGCGATGGCTGAATCTAGTTTTTTGATGGAAGCAAGAGCTTCTGCCTGGCTCGTAGCTGTTAAGTTAGTTAAACCTAATTTTGAGATGCTGAGGTCATAGGATTTACCCTTAAAGCATGATTCCATATATGAGCTTTTTCCGGAAAGTAGTGCCTGCCCATCGATGCTACTCAAGGCCAATGCATTTTCTACGCCGAGGTCCATTTCTTTAAAGGATCTTGCTCTTGCTGCCTTGTATCCATCCTGGCTAAGGTCAGCATTTATGCCGGCAAAACTTGCAAGGTTTTGCCTAGTTGAATCTAGTAGCTGTTCTATGTGAGATAGGCCGGAAGATACGGCTATATAAGCAGGTTCGCAGATACTTGGAGCAGCAGGCAAGCTCGCTAAAAATGCAAGGTTCTGTGCCTGTGATGAATCCAGAGAGAGCCTGTTAACGATCATCCCAGATATTTCCCTTATATGGGCCAACTTATATACAAGACCCTGAACTGCACTCAAACTTGCTTGTGCACTAGCAATATCAGAAATGTACAGTGAGCCAACTTTTGTCGCTACATCAGCAGCAGAAAGGTCTGCTGTGTCAAAGCACGTAACTGGATCTCCAAACATTGTATAAGTGAAAAGGTGAGAAGAACCGTCTATTAAAGGTGTATCGTTGTATTTTGTGTTTTGTACTATCGACTGTATTTGAGCGGCCATGCTAGTAAATTCTGAATTAATAGCCGCAAACTCCTCAGGAGATCTGTAGACATCAGCGGCGGCCATGGTGGCAAGGTCTTTCATCTTCTGTAGATCGTTGGATATTCCTGATAGCCCAGGATTTTCATCGCTCAAATAATCAGCAGATTGAAGAGCTGTTATGCACAAAGATGAATCAACTGCCATCTGTTGCAATGGCTCAGCTGTTGGGGAACTGATAATCGTCGAACAAACTAGATTACCGCTATCCGGCGCGGTATTACCACCAGTTGTGCTCGTGTCTCCAGCACCCAAAGCTTCTAGCTGAGATCTGTGCTTTGTTCCGGCACACGATGTCAGGAAGACTAAAGATGTTACAAAAATAATCCAAGTGAAGATCTTCATGCAATGTTCCTCCAACGTACAACATACATTGCTAGTTTTTCTCTTGGATCCTATGTCTGACGGCCCTCACTAATAATGTATCATACCATAACAAATTAAAAAAATCAAGGACAGATTTCATTAAAACCGTGTTAGACTAGTGTCCGCTTGATCAGAGGCTAAAGGCATGAAGCTTCTTGTAAATAAGTCCTTGGAATGATTGGTATAAACAAATTCCAGTTAAGGCAAAGGGGGTCCTGACGCTTAAGCCTTCCCAGGCCTTAAGATCAAAAGGAGCGCGCGCCACAGTT
>JBAXXF010000313.1:0-1840 GCA_037128035.1 bacterium
GGTAATGAATCTGTATACAACCAGGACCTGATAACGCCCAAGACGCCTAGTTTTATATCCAGAACATACTACCAATACGTATTCACATATCCACAATTCGCGCTTGACCTGTCATATAAATTTTTTAGAGAAAAAATGTCCATCTATGCCGGTCTAGGTATAGAAAGAGCATCTATAGATCCTTTGACCAAGGATAGAACATCTAAGATATTCACTGAACAGCCTTTTGGATATTCAGGAGGAAAGGCCAACTACATTAAAGGGGGTATAAGATACGATGGAAGAGACTATCCTCTGAACCCATCAAAGGGAATAGTTCTCTCGGGTACGTATACCAACCATGCTAAATTTCTAGACAGTGATTTTAATTACTCCTCCGTGGACCTTACATATATAGGTTTCTTTTCGTTCTTAAAGTACTTCGTTATTGGCCACAGGGTGATGATAGATCAAATGTGGGGCACTCTTCCTTTCTTCGCTCTGGCAGAGTTCAACTCATATGACAACTATCAGGGGCTAGGTGGGCAAGACACACTGCGAGGTGCTCCAACATTTAGGTTCATAGACAATCTCAAATTTGTAAGTCAGCTAGAATTAAGGACTAGATTCTATAACGGTTCAGTATTCGGGCAACATATGGAATTGTTCCTAATACCATACTGGGACATTGGAAGGGTCTGGGATAGACAGAAAAGGGTAACTTTTGATCAGATGCACAACGCTTTTGGAAACGAGTTTAGGTTCACATGGAACACGACTTTTATAGCCTCGTTCACCATGGGATTCAGCTCAAATAATTTCTCTACATACCTGACGTTCGGCGAGTCGTTCAATTAATTATAATAGGTAAAGACCTTTTCTATCCTATCCGAGGCTTCAAGAACTATACTTTCAGAAAGATTTATCAGCATATATTTTCCACTACCTGTAACTGCGACGTATTCGTAACCTTTAGAAAGAGAGATTATCCCCACAGCCTTATCCTTAGATGATGAAGGCTTACCTACACTGCCGCTTGAATAAACGAGCACGATCTGGTCCTTGGCATCCTGCATGAAGGTATAACCATTAAAGGTAGTAACTATCTTAACGGGGGCTTTGCCTCTTGGGGAAAGCTCAACGTCATCGATCTTTACCTTTGTTATAACGCCCTTGTCTTCAAGGATGGCTAGCTGTTTTGAATTGATGAGCTCAGCAGAGAAAACTTCGTCATCTTTTCTTAGACCAAAAGCAGAAACGCCGTTAGCTTTAATGCCCTTGAACTCCTCTAACTTGATCCTTTTTGCGTAACCTTTCTTCGTGAAGACAATGATCTCGGGGTCTGTTGTTTCATCAAAGACACCGACTATACTTATATTATCCTTTAGTTTTAAGAGTTCTTTTGCATCAACACCTTTCCCGTACCTTCTCATCTCAGGTATCGAGAACACTTTTAACGGATAGACCTTTGCATCACTACCCAGGACCAACACTCTTTCTGCCATATTGGCCTTTGTTACATGTCGCACAACATCGTCACCGGTAAAGACGATACTAGTGCTTCTTTCTGTGTTCTGTTCAGTTTCCGTTCCATATCTTTTTATGAAGCCACCCTGAGTTATAGACACCATTACTTCTTGTGATGGAATAAGGTCAGCAAGGTCCTTATCCTCAAAGTTGGAGATAAGCTTGGTCTTTCTTGGCTCAGGGAATTTGGTCTTTATTTCCATGAATTCTTTAACAAGTATCTTTTTAACTTTTTGATCGCTGTTAAGAATAGAAAGAAGCTCTTCAACTTCCTTGGCAAGCTCAGCATGTTCTGCCATTATCTTATCGACCTCGAGCCCAGAGAACCTATAGT
>JBAXXF010000314.1:0-1835 GCA_037128035.1 bacterium
TTATTACCCTAAATAATATTTCATAGGGTAATAATGATTCCAATTACATGACAATGTCAATTAATATGTTGAAAGGAGTTGGGCCGTATGTACCATTTTCGCAAGAGCATCGAAGAGATATCACCGTATAAGCCTGGGAAACCTGTAAAGGAAGTTGAAAGAGAACTTGGCATAAAGGACTCTATCAAACTTGCGTCAAATGAGAATGCCTGGGGCTTTTCACCCAAGTCCAAAGCGGCAATGGAAGAAGCTATCAAGAATGCGAATATATATCCTGATGGCGGGTCTTTTTATTTAAGACAGAAAATAGCGGCGTTCAACCATGTTCCTTTTGAGAACGTGATCGTTGGGAACGGTTCAAACGAGCTTCTGGCAATAATAATGAGGACAGTCCTTGCTGAGGGAACCAGCGTCGTTTCTAGTCAGTATGCTTTTTCGATATATGGCATCATCGCGCAGATGTGTGGAGCAAAGTTCATAACTACTCCATCACCAAATTGCATCCCTGATGTATACTCCATGATGAAGGCTTGTGACGAAAGTACAGCGATAATAATTGTGGACAACCCAAACAACCCTACTGGTGCGTATATACCGTATGAGCAGATGATAGACCTAATGAATTTTGCGGAAAAGAACAAGATAATGCTCATCGTGGATGAAGCTTACTGGGAATACGTGAGGGCAAAAGATTACAAGACCATGATGACTGTTTTTGATAAGTATCAGAACCTTGTAATAACCAGGACCTTTAGCAAGGCCTATGGGCTTTGCGGCCTAAGGATAGGCTATGCAATAGGTGCCAAACACATAATGGACCTAGCGCACAAAGTAAGGGACCCTTTCAATGTCAATATAGTCGCTCAGTATGCTGGAGAAGCCGCTCTGGACGATCAGGATTTTGTGAAAAAGACGGTTAAGAATACACATGAAGGGATCGATTTCCTTTACACTGAGCTTCATAAACTTGGTCTCAAGTGCGTAGAGACCCAATGCAATTTTATACTCGTAGAAGTACCGGGTTGTGGCAAAGATTTTTTTGATAAACTCCTTCAATACGGGATAATAGTTCGTCCTATGGGGGCATACCATCTTAATAACCACATAAGGCTGACAGTGGGCACCATGGACCAGAACAAAAAGGCGATAGAAGCCATCAAAGGGGTTTTAAAGAATGAAAAAGAAGTTCGTCATAGCTGTTGATGGAGCGTCGGCAACAGGAAAAAGTACAATATCCAAGCTTATAGCATCCGAATTCGATCTTAGTTATCTTGATACAGGCGCAATTTATAGATGCGTCGCTCTGGTAGCAAAAGAACAAAAAATATCCTTTGATGAAGATAGCAAATTAAAAATAATATGCGAGACCCTGCCCTTGAAGTTCGAGTTCATCAACGGCGTTAATCACGTATTTTTGGGAACTCGTGATGTTTCTGAGGACATCCGCATCCCGGAAATGTCCATGTTAGCATCCTCTGTAAGCGCGTTACCTGTGGTAAGAGCGTCACTACTTGATATGCAAAGACGCTTGGCAAAAGAGACCCCCAAGATAGGCTCTCTGGTGGATGGAAGGGATATAGGGACCGTGGTCTTTCCTGATGCAGATGTTAAGATCTTCCTTACGGCCTCTGACGAAGTAAGGGCGACAAGAAGATATAAAGAATTAAAAGAAAAGGGACTGGAAGTTGAATATGCTGATGTTCTTGAGCAGACAATTCAACGTGACAAACAGGATTCACAACGAGCCATAGCTCCTTTAAAAAGGGCCCAGGATGCTATAGAGATAAACACAAATAAGATGGGAATAGATGCAGAAAAAAATAAAGTTCTGTCAA
>JBAXXF010000315.1:0-1832 GCA_037128035.1 bacterium
GTGCAGGAAGGTGAACGCCGTTTCCAAAAGCTTCGTGCTTCCTTTCCCCCTCATGCCCGGAGGTAATGCCATGGACCTAGTGGTGTTTGAGAACAACAAGCCCTTCATCATCGACGAGTTTCGCGAAGGCCGCTTCGATTACGTGGAATTGGCCTCCGACGTGGCCGAGACCAAGTTCTTTCAGTTCCTCTTCAGCCAGCAGGTGGTGGACAAGTTGGCGGCCCACTACCTTTCGCCACGGCAGCGGCATCATGTGCCGATGTGGATGTATCTCTCCAGCCAACTCTCTCTGCGGCTGCACGGCATGCACAGCTTTCACTCCTATCTGTGGATCATCCGCTCGGGCGGCTTGATCGACGCCTTGGGACCGGAGGTGGCTCAACGCTGGGTGGACAACGAGAGCGGGGATCTGCATCTCAAGTGCCAAGGTTTCAACGACCGCAACCTCTATCCGCGCGAGACGCCGTGCGACCAGGACTATCTGCGCAAGCTGGCTCGCGACACGGGGCCGCAAGAACTGGAGGATTGGTATAACCGCCACGTGGCGGCACTTTATGGTGAACTGAAGGCTTATGACGAGGACGGGATTTTCATCGCCGACGGTTCCTATCTGTTCGTGCCGAACAACGAGAACTACGAGGGCTCGATACGGCTCTTGTTTGACGAGCACAACCATCCGGTCAGTAAGCAACAGGAGCAGCAGATGACCAAGGCGCAGCGTGACCGTTGCCGCTGGCGGCGCTGCTACAAGGCGGTGTTTCTGCTGCATTGCGACGAGGCGGGGGAGCGTTTCGTGGTGGTCGGCGTGCGTGTGCTGCGTGGCAACGAATCGGAAGCCACTGCGCTGTGGCCGCTGGTGGACACATTCGTAGAGGTCGTTGGCCGGGACGTGATGAAGGTACTCGTGGTGGACCGCGGCTTCATCAACGGCCCGCAGATCGGTCGCTTGAAAGTGGACTACGGCATCGACATCGTAATTCCGATCCGCTCCGACATGGACATCCTCGAGGACGTGCGCGGCCTTCGGCAACTGGCCACCTCATGGGAACCGTACGAACCGCGACACCGTCCACCATTGGCAAGCCTGCGACCGCCGCATACGCCTCATCCCACGGCGCAAAAACGCGAGCGGAAACGGCAGGAGACGTTGGCGCGTCGCCGGGCGCAAAAGCAGGCCCAGTATCCTCCCGACCCAAGCAAAGTGCGGGAGCAGACCCTGATCGCGCGTTTCCCTGGATTGACCAGTTGGTCGGATTGTCCGGTTCCCTTGACCGGCGTGCTCTCCCGAGACGTTTACGCCGATGGTCATGAGGAAAGCTGGTTGGTGGTGACCACCGCGGCTCAATGGAGCGCGCGGCACATTCGCGATCGGTACGGCTTGCGCACGGACATTGAAGAGCGGCATCGGCAGGTCAAGTGTTTCTGGGACTTGACGCGGTTTCATTCCACGGCATGGAACCTGATCGTCAGTCAAACGGTGTTTGTGTGCCTGACCTACAGCCTGCTGCAAATCCATCTGGTCCAGCAGGGGCACGAGGAGTTAAACCGGCGTACCTGGCCGACGACCCACCGGTTGCTACCCGACGGCGATCGAGTGATCCTCTATCGACAACAATACTTCGGTTTCTTCAGCTTGCTGGAACACATGGAGATGACGTTGAGTCTGCAAGGCAAGGCACGGGCCAAAGCATTGGCCAAGACACGGCGGCTACAACAAGAGACGTCACGCCCCAGTCCTGATCGCCCCACCGCATCCTGAGATGTCAGCACGCGAGCTAACCATCGCCGGGCCCACCGCCAGACCCCGCCGTGTCTTGGCCAATGCTTTGGCC
>JBAXXF010000316.1:0-1829 GCA_037128035.1 bacterium
GATGACAAGAGCTTCGCTCTGTATCGGGGTTAACTTGAATTCACCCTCAACTGTTTCCTTAAGGTCCGTTTTGTCCTTCGCCTTGGGTAATATTTCCTTAAGGTATCTTTCTTTTTGGCTGAGGACCTTTACAAATCCTTCAAGTATATGTTTTCTCTCTTCTGCTTTCTTTAATTCAAATAGCGTCCTTCTTCTTACAACCTCTTCCCTATATTCTATGAATATCCTTAGGACCTCTTTTAGATTAACTAGTTTTGGCCTGCCATCGACAAGCGCCACCATGTTAACGGCAAAGTTAGAATCCAGCGGTGTATTCTTGTATAATTTCTCTATAATAAAATCGACTGGGGCATTCTTTGCAAGGTCCAGTACTATTCTCACCCCTTCTTTTGCCGACTCATCTCTTATGTCTGTTATACCGTCTATCTTCTTTGTCTTTATAAGTTCAACTATCCTTGTGGTTATCCTGGTCTTAACTATTCCATAAGGGATTTCTGTTATTACTATCCTCTTTTTATCCCTATCTTTTTCAATGACGATTTCTGCCCTTATCCTTATTGTTCCCCTACCGGTAACATAAGCGTCGGTTATACCATTATCAGCTATTATAGACGCTGCTGTCGGAAAATCAGGGCCTTTTACATATTCAAGAAGCTTAGCTATTTTTATCTCTGGGTCCTTTATCAGCTCTATGGTCGCATCTATTATCTCTACCAGGTTATGCGGAGGAATATTAGTTGCCATACCAACAGCTATACCTGAAGCACCGTTAACAAGAAGGTTCGGGAACCTAGCAGGAAGAACGACCGGTTCTTTATCAGTGTTGTTATAATTATCGACTTTATCGACAGTCTCTTTTTCTATATCAAGCATTAGATAACTAGAAAGCTTATCTAGTCTTGCCTCTGTGTACCTATATGCTGCTGGGGAATCCCCGTCTATAGAACCAAAGTTACCCTGTCCTTCAACAAGGGCATATCTCATGACCCATGACTGTGCCATTCTAACAAGCGCATCATAGACCGCAATGTCCCCGTGAGGGTGATATGTTTTTAGAACTTCACCCACGATACCTGCGCACTTTGAATATTTTTTATCGTGGAAAAGACCTTCTTGCGCCATTGCAAAAAGTATCCTTCTCTGGACAGGCTTCAATCCATCCCTGATATCAGGGAGAGCTCTGCTGGTGATAACGCTCATCGCGTAATCTATGAACGACTCCTGCATCTCATCAATATATGAGACGGAGTTGTTGACGGCATCTTTGTTAAAAAAATCCTGCTGTTCCATCCATCTTCCTCTATTATACGTCCAGGTTCCTTACATGAAGTGCATTAACGTCTATGAAGTGCTTCCTTGATGTTACTGCATCCCCCATCAATATGGAGGTTAGGTTATCTGCAGATTCCTCGTCATCAATGTCTACCTTCATCACGCTTCTGGTCTTTGGTTCCATTGTAGTTTCCCAAAGCTGGTCTGGGTTCATTTCTCCCAAACCTTTGTATCTCTGTATGTCTATCTTGGTCTTGGAATATTCTATAAGCTTGAACAACAGATCAAAAATATCGTCGGCCAGTATGGTTTTACCCTTGTCCGTCAACTCAATGTAGTAAGGTGGGTTACCAAGACCCTTAAGTTTTTTAGCTTCCTTCTCCATATCCATGAATTCAGGGGATTTCATGAACTCATCATTGAACGTTGTATTAAGTTTTCTACCTCTTTTCTCGCTGGAAAAGGTGAATATCACGGATTTATCATCCTGATCTGTATCAAAATTCAAGGCTATAGGATTTATAGATGGGCACATTCTTGTAAGCATGGGTATATAC
>JBAXXF010000317.1:0-1804 GCA_037128035.1 bacterium
AAAGAGACCTCTCCAAGATCGCTGGTTCCTACATGACCTGTGAGTTTATAAGCAATAGTTGTGGTGTCGGAGTCAGTGTAATTATCTTTAAATGCTTTTGCTTTGAAGGTTGAAGCGACTTCAATGATCGGCTTGTCCGTTGGATCATATTCTTCGCCTGTAGTGGCTGTAGGCTCATCTTGGGAACCGTCACCTGTTGTATATCTGATCGTTGCACCGCTTGTTGAGCACCCCATGGAGATCTCTGCTCCATAAGCAAGGGGCGTTCTGTTGTCAGGAGTAATGCTTGGGTTTGCAACTTTTAACTGGACGTCAGTTGCAGGAACATCAATCTTAGGCGTCTTATCGCCACTGCTTTGTTCAGTGGCTGCATTGACGTGGACCACGTGCAGAGTGCATGAAGATAATATTAAGGTCAACACTGCTACAAAGATCGACCCTAGCAAGCTCTTACTGCTCATATTATGTGCCCTCCCCAGAAAACGTACAATCAGGAGCTCAGTTATCTATTCGGAATACTAATGCTAATGCCACAGCTTTTATTTCAAGGCATATTGATTTGTTATGATTATATCAAATAATATAAAATATGTCAAGTATTTATTCAAGTCATTGCGATCAATGGGATTGGTATGTGAGCTTGACTTGGACCCTTTGCCATGTTTTTCTTACTCGAAACAAAAAATCTGGAGGATCTTATGGCAATAAAAGTAGCAATTAACGGTTTCGGGAGAATTGGAAGAATAACTGCAAGGTATCTGTTAGAGAACAAGGATATAGAGTTAGTGGCGTTCAACGACCTAACAGATGCTCCAACGCTTGCGCATCTGTTCAAATATGACTCTGTTCACGGGAGATACGGCAAGGATGTAGTAGCAGGGGACGGGTTCCTAAAGGTCGGTGGTAAAACAATAAAAGTATTAGCAGAAAAAGACCCTTCAAAACTTCCTTGGAAGGAACTTGGCGTAGATATAGTTATTGAGTCTACCGGTAAGTTGAAAGACAGAGCTTCCGTAATGAACCACATAAACGCTGGAGCAAAGAAAGTACTTTACTCAGCACCTTTAAAAGATGCTGACCTTATGGTCGTTATCGGCGTTAACCATGAAACTTATGATCCAAAAAAACACACTATAATCTCCAATGCAAGTTGCACGACTAACTGTCTTGCACCGGTAGTGAAAGTCCTTCACGATAATCTAAAGATAAAGAACGGTTTCATGACAACTATCCACTCATACACTAACGATCAGAGAATATTGGACCTTCCACACTCTGACATGAGACGTGCAAGAGCAGCTGCGTTGTCTATGATACCAACAACTACAGGCGCAGCAAAAGCGATAGGCACCGTTATCCCTGAGCTAAAAGGGAAATTGGATGGATATTCAATGAGAGTCCCAACTCCTAACGTATCCGTTGTCGACTTTGTAGCGAACGTAGAAAAAGCTACAACAAAAGAAGAGATAAACGCTATGTTGAAAAAAGCATCAGAAACTTCTCTTAAAGGGATATTGGATTACACGGAACTACCTCTTGTGTCCGTTGATTACAATGGTTGCTTGGCTTCCTCAACTGTAGATGCTGCAATGACCAACGTTATAGAAGGAACATGTATTAAGGTCCTTGCATGGTACGACAACGAGGCTGGATATTCAAAGAGATTAGCTGAGTTAGTGGATTTCGTCGGCAAAAGAATGTAACGGTAGTAGATCATAACAAGGAGCAAAATATAGATGGACAAGATCAAGAGCATAAAGGACATAAATATAAAAGGGAAAAGGGTCTTCATAAGGGTGGATTT
>JBAXXF010000318.1:0-1795 GCA_037128035.1 bacterium
CGGTATATGTAGTCATACCCTGCAGCGTATGTGCTCACACAAGAAAGGGCTAATATAGTTAATAATATTTTTTTCATTTTTTAATCTCCTACCTTGCTATTTGTCTAAGCATTTCTCTACCACCGTCAGCCTTATACGCAGCACCAAGATTTACAAGAGCAACAGTAGTGCTAAATGGTGGTATAGCGGCTGGATCAGGGACCTTGATCGCGGTCATGCTGTCTACAGCCTTTTGAAGATCTCCCAAACCCAAGGTACTTAATTGTGTGCTTATACCTAGTAATGTATTAGCGGCCTCAAGAGCATCACCGTTGTCCATACCATCACAAGGTATTATACTGTTCACGCACATTCCGCCTGCAGCTATAACAGCATCGCAACCTGTAGGGCTGCTGCAGATATCTCTCTTCTCTACCAAGCCATTGTGGTCACCGTTAGGGCCCACATCGGCATACGCCATAAGAAGTGATACGTAGCACAATCTAGATAGTGTGCTGTAGAATGCTGAAACTTTAGCGGCATCAGCACTGCCCTGAGCAACTAGTAGCGCGCCATATGAGTCGAATGCAGCTATTGCCTCTTGTGCATGCGTCTTACTTGCCACTGCGTTCTCGTTATTTATCTTACCCGCAGCTATTATACTTTCTGCAAGCTGTGTAATGGTTATCGTACCGTTAGATGACTTAAGGAAAACGTCAGAAAGTGCTTTAATATTTATTCCAAGCGCAGAAAGGCTGGAATCTGCAAGTTCAAGTTGAGCTTCCTGATCTGTTGGGTTTGCTGTTACAGCATCCTGACAGGCCTTTACAGCAGCTTCATAGTCCCCTTTGTCGTTAAGGTCCTTACATGCTTCTAGGGAACTCCCACTGGTGTCAATAGGACTAAAAACGTTGCAACTTGTGATCAAAAGCAGAGAAAATACGGAAATTGCTAGTAACCTCATAAGATCCTCCTATAAAAGAGATGAATTGGTTCTAGCCTACAAACCCTTCTCAGGCAAGTAAATTAAAGGTTTTGTTAATGGATTTCAGTCCCTTGGCAGATCTCGGTTAATACGCCAAATGTAGACTTGGGGTGAACAAAGCATATAAGCTTTCCACCTGCGCCCTGCTTTGGTTGTTCATTTATAAGTTTGAATTGTTTTCCTTTAAGGCCAACGACCGTTTCTACTATATCGTCCGTGGCATATGCAATGTGATGGACGCCTTGTCCGTTCTTTTCTAGGAATTTTTTTATGGGAGATTCATCACTGATAGGCTCAAGAAGCTCTATGTGGGTGTCACCTACTGCTATAAAACAAACCTTAACACCCTCTGATGCAACTGTTTCTATCTTCTGTATCTCTAGTCCAAGTATATCCTGATAATAAGGAAGCTGTTCCTCTATGCTGTTAACCGCTATCCCTATATGATCTATTCTGTTCACCATTTCAAAAATCCTCCCTTGAGTAATCTTTTCATCTCTGAGTATGGGCTCTTTGAGCCGCTGGCAATGTCGTCCAAACTTAGGCTGGCGTGATTTATTATCTCATCTACCTTATGGGATATCTCCTGAAGAAGTAAATATTTGAGCCCTTCTTTTAATATCGCGTGGCTTTTACCCTTTATCTTTTCATTATCTTTTTTGTATATCTCTTCTACTAGGTCGACCAGTTCCTTGATCCCCTGACCGTTCCTTGCAGATGTTTTTATGACCCTGTTGTTCTGCTCCACAAAACTTGATCTCAAAAAGGCCTCAAGCTCATCGGCACCAGGATAATCAGATTTATTTATTTCGATTGAGGCTTGTTCCTCTT
>JBAXXF010000319.1:0-1782 GCA_037128035.1 bacterium
CGATATACCACTTAGCCTCGTTGCTAAGATTATCCTTATCCTTTAGGTCACTGAAAGCGTTCTTGCCGTTCTTTACAAGATATGAATGCACATGCCAACCGCTGCCTGGAGAATTGAACATAGGCTTTGGCATGAACGTAAGTTTTAGGTTATCTACATCGGCCATGTTGAATAGAAGGTACTTAACAGTGACTATGTGGTCCGCTGTTACCAAAAGAGGCTCGAACTGGAATTCTATTTCCTGCTGTCCTTTTTTACCAAGCTCATGGTGGTGATAACGTGTACGGATCCCGAAGTCCTTCATCATGCAGGTGGCTTTATCCCTAAAGTCGTCATACATATCCATAGGATTTACGGCGTGGTAAGCGCTGGTATGCAACTTCTCACCTGATTCAAGATAGTAGTATGATGAACTTCTTCTTGCGTCGAACTTTACATCCTTGAATATATAGAACTCAACTTCCGACGAGAACATAGCCTTTTCTGCAAAACCTTCTTTCTTGATGTAGTCACATGCTTTTTGAGCTATATATCTTGAATCCTGTCCTGCACGTTCTTTTTTCTTGCCTGCAGTATATATATCGACGAAAAAGCTCAATGTAGGTTTCTGTCTGAACGTATCAAAGAACACGGTATCAAGATCAGGAACCTGTACAAGGTCGTAGTCTCCCGGAGTATTGAAACCAAAGCTCGATGTGTTAAAAGGGATACCTTCTGACATCACTTCTTCTGTAAAATCCTCAACAGGGATAGTGATATGATGAAGACGCCCATTTATATCCTGAGTTTTAAGATCTATCATCTCGATCTTTTTGACGTGGCATAATTTTTTTATGCCTTCCCATTTTTTGTCTGCTTCGTTAGTCATGAATTAACCCCCAGTATGAACTTTGTTAAAGGGCCATAAAAGGGACTGTGAAGAAAATCAGATTGCACAGCGTAAAGAAAAGATCCCTGCTTACGGCTATGTTTTTATATACCACATAAAATAGGATACAGTAATAGAATAGGAAAAAAACGACCTTGTAACTAAAAAATACCGCCAAGAAAGCCAACAGCGCAAGACCCGCCACCATTGCCAGGTGCCCGTAGAAATAGTCAAGCCTGAAGACATCAAGTCTTTTAAGATAATAGTAGATCATCCCTCTGCTCGCCAATAATGAACCACCCAACATAAGCATGGAAAAATTGTATTTCTCTTGAGTAGGACAGATAATGGACGACATGAGCATCGCAATAAGCGCGGCTATCCAATATGTGTATCGCGATCCTGTGACCTGTAGTGCCATATTAAGGAGTGACCTTTTGGCAAGTTCATCCCTTACTTCATGAGCAACCCACAGTGGCGTAGATGCCCCTGCTGTAATAAATATCTTTTCATTTGCACTGATCTTGTCTGTCTCAACCTCATCGGCTCGTTCTATATGTAGCGTACTAGGACAGATCTTTTGAGCTATCTCATACAGCCTTGTAGTATTAGCGCTGTCTTTTCCTCCAACGATGAAGATCCTGTCGCAGCCCTTTGATTTTGATCTTATCTCTTCCTGCCTGTTCCTTGTTGCATCACAGATAGTATCGATTATCTTTATACCGTTGAATTTTTCACTAAGTGTGGAACACATATCGTTGAATATGTCTATTTCCTGAGTTGTCTGAGCGACGACACAGATCTTTTCACTCTTATCCACGGACCCAACAAAATCCAGTACCTCTTGCTTTGTAGACAGAACAAGTCCCTTGCCTTCTGCATACCCCAATAGTCCTTGAGTTTCTGCGTGACCA
>JBAXXF010000320.1:0-1774 GCA_037128035.1 bacterium
ATCCTTACCTTCTACCTTAATAGCTTCATAAGGTATGTTCTTATATGGGACTGTAACGTCTATGAACATATCCATGTACTCGTTGAAAGTAAGTTCACCTTTACCTGTTGCTTCATATTCTTTTTCTTTTGCCAAAAGCTGTTCAATATTTATTTTACCGTCTTTGATATTGAAGGTTCCCTGCACGGTCTCCCAGCCAGGGTTAGTGCCTAATATCTTTTTGTCCCCAGAATATCCCAAGGCGCCCAGCTTATCCTTTAGTTTGTCATTTATAAGCGAGTTCAGTTCCTGACCACTGTATACAAAATTATTGAACGCAAAATTACCTTTTGCGACCATGTTCTTCTTTATAGGTTTCATGGAGTACCCAGACGTATTAAGGTCCACTCCAAAGGAAACGACACCATCTATTACGCCTTTTATGCCAGGCATGAATATATCTGCAGCATCCTTTACCTTGATACCCTTAAGGTCAAGTTTTCCTGCATATGTAGGGTTGCTAACATTCAAACCAACCTTGAGATTACCGGCCATATCACCCTTTAGAAGGCTGAGGTTCATTTTATTGATAGCTATCTCATCCTTGTTGAAAGACCCGTTAAGGATAAAGTTATTTATCGTAAGTTCTCTGCTTATCAACTTATCGACCTTTGCATTGAGTTTGATGCTGTATTTATCTAGGGCTTTTTTTACTGACTCGATCGTTTCCTTTTTGAGAACGACCATATCCTCGTCGGATTTTGACGTTGGAGCGGAAACCCCAGACGCAGAGGCAGCCGCGGAACCTTTTGAAGCCTTTGCCTTTGTGGACTTCTCAACAGGAGGCAGATATGGGGTCAAATTTATATACGACGAAGAAATATCAGCTACGACCAGGTTACGTGATTTTTCTGTATTGCTGACTTTTAAGTTCACATTGTTCTTATTAACATCATCCTTGTATTCTGCCTGTAGATCGATAATAGGAAGAGGCGACATGCTCCCTGTGATCTTTGCTCTGGAGCTTAGCGAACCTGCGACGGGGTATTTAGCTAGAGCAGGTATCTGCTTACCAAAATAACTTAAATTAACATTAAGCTTTTCCACGTTCAGATCATAAATTGGCTTTTCATCAGAAAAGTTCTTTATAGCTCCTTTAACAGCCAGGGCTAGGAGGTCCTTATCTTCAGCAGTGTGCAAGAACACTTGGAACTGGTTTATATCCATGGATTTAAGGTCTGTATCCACATTGATCATCACTTTTAATGGCATTTTATTGGTTTTGCTAAAAGAGCCGCTTTGTATCTCGGTGTTAGTAGCATCTATATTGCCTATAACCCCCAATGAGTTGCTTGTTCCCTCTTTGGGAAGATTCCCTTTAATGGAGATACTGCCATCCAATTTGCCCGACATCTTATAGTCCTTTAAGCTCTTCATAACCTTGGCAAGTGCCGACACATCAAATTTATTAGAAGGTTTTGCAGTAAGATCGACCTCCGGCTTATCGCTGCTGAAATTATCAACAGCTCCGTTGATCTTTAAAAGTTCATCTATAAGGACCAGAGTTATGTCCTTTATCACTATTTTGTTCTTAAGGTCCGACTCAGCTAAGACCGTGATCTTAAGAGCATCTCCTTTTTTCTTTTCTATGGCCTTTGTGCTTATAAGAAGTTTGCTTGCATCAACTGTCGCTTTTATTTCTGACCTATCCTTAGAGATCAAGTTAACATCCACAGAAAGCTTTAGGTCCCCTTTAATTATTGTATCCAGCTTCTTGTAATCTATAGGTGTGCTG
>JBAXXF010000321.1:0-1752 GCA_037128035.1 bacterium
GGTTAGAGACCTGTTTCTCTAATAATCTTATTCCAGGATCACGTGCGTACTTATTTATGATCGCCTTAATAGTAGTCTTAGATAGGGAGAACTGCGCCTTTTTGATACCGTGCTTTTTTAATAATTTTGGCAGTAGATATCCGTCAGCGATCGATAATTTTTCATCCATTATGTAGCCTGGGAATTCTATCATCTCAAGTCTATCGAACAATGCAGGCGGTATCGTGTCCGTACTATTTGCTGTGCAGATGAATAAGACCTGAGAAAGATCAAAGCCAACATCAAGATAGTGGTCTACAAAACTGAAGTTCTGTTCAGGATCTAAGACCTCAAGAAGCGCTGACGCTGGGTCGCCCTGGAAACTCATCCCTAGTTTATCAACTTCATCAAGCATTATGACCGGGTTTTTAGTCCCTACTCGTCTAATACCCTGCATTATCTTGCCTGGCAGAGAACCTATATAAGTCCTTCTATGCCCTTTGATCTCTGCTTCATCTCTCATTCCACCAAGGCTGAACCTGTAGAATTTCCTGCCCATAGCTTCTGCTATAGCTATACCTAAAGATGTTTTTCCTGTCCCTGGAGGTCCAAGGAACAACAAAATATTGCCTTCATATTTTTCATTTAATCTTCTTACAGCAAGATATTCCAGTATCCTGGCCTTAACTTTTTCTAGACCATAGTGGTGTTTGTTGAGTATCTTTCTTGCTTTCTTTATATCAAGCTGGTCCTTGCTCTGCTTATTCCATGGAAGACTTACTAGCCAATCCACATAATTCCTGGATACTGAATATTCGGTAGAGGTCTCGGGGATCATAGATAGCTTATCTAGTTCTTCTTCAACGACTTTGGCACCCTCTTCATTTATCCCGCAGTCCTTGAATTTATCCCTGAGCTTGTTTATATCCAAAGATTTTTCATCCTGCTCAAGGCCAAGTTCTTTTTTTATAACCTTCAACTGTTCTCTAAGGAAATAATCCCTTTGCATCGTAGATATTTTATCGTTCACTTGTTTTGTGATCTTGGTTTGAAGATCGCTTACATCTTGCTCCTTCTTTAGATAGGAGAGGAGCATTCTGAACCTTTCCTTAACATCCAAGATCTCTAGGTATTTTTGGGCCTCTTCAGGCTCTAATGCAAGTGTGAACGTTATAAGGTCTGCCACCATCCCAGGGGATGGCATATTTATCATTGCCAGCCTTAGTTCCTCGCTGAACAGAGGATTGTTCTGAGAAAGAGCTTTTACGGATGCTCTGGCTGCTCTTGTAAGCGCGTCAAGTTCAAGGTCTTTGACCACAACATCTTCAAGATGTTCCACCTTTACTATAACGAACGGAGCGTCCTTTAGGAACTGCACTACCCTGAATCTCTTTACTCCCTGGAGAAGTACACTTGTTCCACCATCGGACATATTTATCTTTTTTAATATCTTGGCTGTAACACCAACAGTGTGAAGATCTTTAACGCTAGGGTTCTGGTTCTTTTCGCCCTTGGCCATTAGTAGTGCAATGTAACCTGTCTGGCTCATTGCGATCTCTACAGCCTTAACCAGCGGTCCCTGGGGCAGTATTATGGGCGCTACCAGGCCAGGAAAGACCGGCGCATTATTAAGATGAACAACAGGAAGAGTAAGAGGCAGTATCTTATCCGCCTGAGCAAGAACTTTTTCACTAGGATCAGGATTGTTAGTTTCATCAAACATTGACATATCACCTCAAAGCAATAAGATTATAGTTATGATATATATTCTAT
>JBAXXF010000322.1:0-1743 GCA_037128035.1 bacterium
GCGTTTGTAGAGGGTCTTAAATATTTCCTTATCATCGTAAACTTTAGTATCATCTTTGATAAGTTCAACGATCTTTCCAAGATAATGACTTTTCTTTCCAGCAAATTCGTGAAGAAAAAACATGACGTTACTATCATCATCTTTAAGGAGATCATAAGCAAAGTTCATTATTTCCTTTGTCATTTCTTCTTGAGACATTTTGATCGCTTCTAATTCTTTTTGAGCAAAACTACTCCAGTAATCTGAATGGGCCGTACGTCAATAACTATTCCAATCTCCGATAAGAGCATTTTTGGTCGTTCCATCCATAAGTTTTCTAAGTACATAATATCCTTCTGCGGTTAACCCAATATCTGATGACTTGTATTTATCTTTACTGCCTACATAGCGAAGTGCAGAAAAGAAGAATCCAAATCCAGTATGGTCTGCATCTACAGATGTATAGATAGAGACTTTATGCCCCTCTCCTGCAACTTTTAGCCACTCTATTGCAGAGCCAGAATAGCAAGCATCCAAAAATACAGCTATTTGCACCTCTGGTTTGGCTTCAAATGCATTTTTTAAGAGCGTATTGAACAGATCCTCATATTTTATTGAAGCTAGGTTTTTTCTGTCCAAATACCCTTGGTGGCCGTGAGATGACAGGGCGATTACCAGTACCGCGTTGTTCTTGCCTGCTATCTTCTTCATGGCTTCACTTGTCTTATCTGTAAATCCTTCTGGAAAACTAGCTTGCATGTCTATTGTAAAATAATTACTTTCAGCTGCTCTGAATGCACCATCTTGTGATGTAAAAGCCTTCTTTATTGTCTCAAGCTCCTGTTTAAAGATAGCTTCATCATCATCACCCACAAACGATATAACAGCTACGTTATCATTAGTCTGCGCATATGCCGCTGCACACAAGAACAGGGATATGCAAAGTAAGAATATGGCTGTTATACTTTTGCGCATCACTTCTTCACCAGACCCTTTATCTCTTCATACTTTTCTTTGAACTCTTCTATCTTTGCATTCTTAAAGCCTTTAATATCGCTGTTTGTTCTTTCTAGCTCTATCATGTCCTTTGTGATGCCTGCCAGAATTGACAGCTCTGGGTTTGAGGTCTGACCGATGTATGATAGGACATCATCACGGAAGAGAACACTAAGCGTATATGGGCTAAGTTTTCCATTCAGCAGGTCTGCTTCTTTGTAGACCTTATTAAAGAACATGCTTTGGATAACGTTGTCATTGGTCTCATAGGTTTCATTCATGAACCTTAACACGACATTCCTGCCATCGGTTTTAAGAGTATCCAGATCCACTGCAGTTTTGCCCAACATAGCACTAGGGTCTACTTTTTCTGATAGTTGCAGTAATCCTTTTCTTGCATACTCCTTAATGTCATCAGATAGTCCGTTCTTGCTTGTTACCAGCTTTAATACATCAACAGCCTGTTTATCAAAATTAACGAGTGTCTCTATGCCGGCACTATAAGCATGCCAGTCAAAATATGTCGTTACATTATAGCTATCAAACTCCAAGAGTGCCTTGATCAGTTTCTGTAACATAACTTCATCCGTTGTTTTTTCTATCGAGCTTATTAAAAACTTAAGTTGCTTAACTTTGATATTCTTATATTCCTGTATCGATATCCAACCCCACTTAGTGCTCTTGTCGCTTGTTACACTTATAGCCAGGTCAATGTCCTTGGGCCTTGCAACATATGGCAGATCCATTGTGGACAGATCATTATTTTCT
>JBAXXF010000323.1:0-1735 GCA_037128035.1 bacterium
ACAAATGGAAGGCCAGTGCTATTGTAATGATGAACCTGACGCCCAATTCCTACAGTGGATCAAGCACAGAAGAAGATCTTCCGGATGTAATAGGTACCTTCATGGATTTTTGCATATCCAAGAGACAAAAATTAATGGAGCAAGGGATTTCCAACGAACGACTTATTTTTGACCCTGGTATAGGCTTTGGGCTTTCGGATACGGATATAGGAAGATTATTGAAGAATATGTATTCCTTTACAGGGAGCGGTTTGGCGGTCTGTTCAGGCCTCAGCAGGAAGTCCTGTCTTGGAAGGATAATTGGGCTGGGTTTGAGTGAAAGGGATGCGCTGACAAATGCTATATCGTTGTCATTGATGGGACAAGGTGTTAGAATATTTAGGACGCATGATGCTAAAGGTCTTGCTGACGTGATCAAGTTCTATAAATCTATTGAGGGGATTTAAGCAAAAGTGTTTGACTTCGTTTTAAGGGATATAATCACAAACTTCAGATGGATGGACCTCCTCGACATATTCATCGTTTTTCTTATCATTTACAAATTACTTCTGCTGATAAAAGGGACAAGAGCTCTGCAGGTCCTTACCGGGCTTGTTATCTTTGGCGTCCTTTATTTTATGTCCATAGGTCTTCAGCTCCTTACAGTGCACGAGATCTTCAGCAGATTGGTGAGCTACATATTCATAATCGTTATAATAATATTCCAGGATGATATCAGGAAGATGTTGGCTAGGATGGGCAAGGCCCCAATTTTTAGTCTATCGTCGGACAGACATGAGAACGAGCACGTGATAGAGGAACTTGTTAAAGCGTGTATAAGCCTTTCAAGAAAGAAGATAGGTGCTCTTATAGTTCTGGAACAGAACATGTCACTTACTGAATCTGTAGAGATAGGCGTAAGAATGGAAGCGGAAATAAATTCCGATCTTCTTGTAAGTATCTTCACACCTAACGCTCCGGCACACGACGGTGCTGTAATAATAACGGAAGGAAAGGTAAGGGCGGCAGGATGTTTTCTTCCTCTTACCAGGAACCCTAATATTGAAAAAACACTAGGCACTAGACATAGGGCGGCGATAGGCCTTGCAGAGAACACTGATGCGATAGTAATAGTAGTATCAGAAGAGCAAAGAGAGATCTCCGTAGCAAGGGATGGTCGTCTTGTAAGGGCACTTGATGGCCCTGCATTGAGGAAGATGTTGAACGAACTATATGGCATAAAAGAGGTAGCTCATGCGGAAGCGTAGTTACTATTACAACGTGACGATAAGGTTCATTATCAGTCTATATAAGAAAAATCTGACCTTAAAGATAACAGCACTTGTTGCGTCCCTGGCGTTATGGTTCATGGTAACAACGTCCCACAAAGTGGAGATGGTTAAAAAGATACCATTGAACTTTATAACAGGTCCAGACCTTGTGATCAGCTCAGACGCTATAAGGGATGTGGAAGTAAGGTTCATAGGTCCAAGGGCCTTCCTTACAGAAATGATGCAGAAAAGTTATTCGCTTAACATAGATCTTAGGGACAGGAAGATAGGTTATGTCTCTTATAGGCTGTACCCAGATCTTTTAAAACTTCCACTTGGAGTAAAGGTCACTGGCTTTTACCCGTCGGAAATTGCTACAAGACTAGAAAAACTTAAGACCAAGACCGTTGCTGTTATACCAAGCTTTACAGGCGAGGTACCGTACGGATACAAACAGAGCGTGAACATAGAGCCTAAGACCATAG
>JBAXXF010000324.1:0-1729 GCA_037128035.1 bacterium
TAGTACTTACCAAGAACACCGGCGATTATTTAACATTAACAGCAGATGGAATGTTTTCTTTTGGCACATCGGTAGATAATAACGCAATTTATATAGTTGCTGTAAAAACCCAGCCTTCCGGGCAAACGTGTGCGATAACCAGCGCTACTGGTACAGTAAGCGAAGCCAATGTTACCAACGTAACAGTTACTTGTGCAAACACGTACGCTATAGGTGGCACTGCTTCAGGTCTTGGTACGGGTGACAGTGTTACACTCCAAAATAATGGAGCAGACGACCTAGCAGTTTCTGCTAATGGTAGCTTCTATTTTAATACAAGACTTGCTAATAATGCACCATATGACGCTACCGTTAGTGTACAACCATCGGCAGCTAGATGTGTTATCTCTGGATCTAGTGGTTCCGTTATTGGGAACGATGTCACGACTATTCAGGTTACCTGTCATCCTAACAAGAAAGTTTTTGTAACGAATCTACAATCATCAGGCGCCGGGATTACAGGCATAAGCGGAGCCGATTCTGATTGTATGAGTGATAGTCTATATCCTGGTACTGGCACCTACAAAGCGCTCTTGGAAGCGACTACAAGACAACCGGGCACTAACTGGGTATTAGAGCCTTATACGGCGTATTATAGAACAGATGGAACAACACTTGTTGTTATTACTGACGGTAACGGGACATTTGCTCCCAGTGCTATCGTCAACCCATTTACCGCTGTTGTGGAGTTAATATGGACAGGATTTACCCCTCCTAATTGGAGCCTTGCATCGAATTGTGGCGACTGGTCAGCCGCTACTTCTGGTTGCTGTTCAGATTCTAGCTTTACACTGGCCAATTCCATTTGTGGTTTATCTTGCCTTACTAATTTTTATTATATTATCTGCGTAGAACAGTAAATACTACGCAGACCTTATGCCCGCCGGTAGCCTTGGCTAGGCCATCGGGATGTTTGTTAAATAGAAGCAGGGGAGGGCCTCACAGACAGGCGTAGTCCCTTTGTCGGTTGCTTGACTTATGCGCTAATTAGCCAAAATTAAAGTTTTAACTGCCTAAATCCGAGAAGATGTCTGTAGGACATTTTATGGGAGGTAACCTATGATGGTACGTATGTTGGAAAAGGGTTTAGTTAATCTATTTGGGCTTTTAGTGTTAGCTGTAATGCTTTCCTCATGTAGCTCTTCAAATAACGCCAACCAAAATGTTAACCAAAGCAGTAACGGTCACCATAGCGCTAACAACAACACGACCACTACCCCTGCTGATCCTACGCTTTTAGATTTGGAAGGGACCCCAAGAATAAGCATTGGAGATACACTGCTTGAAGTCGCCGTTCTTGATGAGAGCAGTCCTTTGGTTGATACATCTAATCCTGTTAGTGTTCTTCCTAGCCCAGAACCCGATCCTTTAGTTGCCTATTCAGGTTCAGTTGTTATCAATAGTATTGCGTCTAAAAATGTCAGTCCTTATGTAAACGCAACAACTGGTGAGGAAGCATCAATAATCGATATTACTGATCTTGATTCCGAAATAGATATTTTGCTTTCTTACGACGGAACAGAGACTTTAGATAATTGTTTTGTAAAGGGAACAGAAATCCCTGTTGACTGTCAAGTAGGTCTTACAGTCACGAGACAAGCACTTACAGCCCTTAAAGGGGATAACAATACAACAGATATTTCTTTTAGCGTAGGAGCTAAAGGTTATAATTCAAAAGACAGTAATGCTC
>JBAXXF010000325.1:0-1723 GCA_037128035.1 bacterium
TTACACCAATTCTTCCTCTTACAGGCTCGTCCTTTGAGCGGATACTGGAAAAGTTAAAACCAGTTCCTATACCTGCTTTAGTAGCCATACTTGATATTCTAAGTGTGTCCAATATAGAGAAGGGCGTCTCATCCATAGTATCCTTTATAGGATAGCTGGAACATGCACTTGCGTGGAAATTCTGTGTTCCCGCCGTCAAAAGAGCAGGGGAGTTCGGTAGGGAAAAATAATTCATGCACAACCATTCAAGATCTTCCTGACTTGTTTTGCAGCGTCTTTTAACAAGCTCTCCTACAAATCTGCTAACGACATCATTCCAGCATTTTTCTTCTTTTGTAGATAATCTGCCAAAGGAATAATCCATAGTTTTATTTATCTCAACGGACCCCCTTTCTGATAATACTTTTGTTGCCTTGGGTGTTGTTGTTGAGCAAGGATTTTGTCTGGTTCTAGTCGCTGGGCCCTCAAAATCGATAGGTAGTTTTTGCTGCATCATTTGTTAGTTCCCTCTCTCCGTTTTTTAGTATATGATGTGCTGAAGATATAAAGTTACTATTTTGACACTAAGAGAGCAACAGCTTTTTTAGTAAATTAAAAGACACAGGAGATGTTCTATGAACAAGAACTTGGTGCGTTTGCTTGTCATTACAGTTACAGGTATTAGTATGTTGGCTTGTGTGAAAAAAGCAAAAGAGGAGGAGACCGTGAACTTAAACCCTGATCAGAAGATCATTATGCAGAAATGGCCTAACGCCATAAAGACCGCTTCCGGCCTTATGTACGTGGTAACAAAAGAAGGTACAGGCAATAAGCCTACACTAGGAACTACCGTCACAGCACATTATACGGGAACTCTATTGGATGGGAGCAAGTTCGATAGCTCTGTTGATAGAGGAAAACCTTTCAGATTCCAGGTAGGGGTAGGCCAAGTAATAAGAGGTTGGGATGAGGCTTTCCTTGATATGAAAAAGGGAGAAAAGAGGATAATAATCCTTCCTTACGATCTTGCGTATGGTGAGATGGGGCACCCTCCGGTAATACCACCAAGAGCTACACTTGTTTTTGACGTGGAGCTTATAGATTTTTAAGAGGTTTTGTCATGGAGCATTTAAAAGAGTACATAACAGAAGAGCTGGCTATCTCTGTTAAGACCAAAGAGAAGTTCGTTAAGGAGAACCTTGGACAGCTTATGAAGGCTGTAGAGCTGATGGCTCAGGTTACCCTTAACGGCGGTAAGATAATATATTTTGGCAACGGTGGAAGTGCAGCGGATTCTCAGCATCTTGCAGCAGAACATGTTAATAAGCTAAGGGTGCAAAGAGCGGCGCTTCCAGCGATAGCCATTACCACTGATACGTCCGCCATAACATCGATCGCCAATGACCTGAGCTTTGATGAGATATTCTCACGTCAAATAGAGGCTGTTGGCAACAAAAACGACCTAGCCTTTGGCATATCGACAAGTGGTAATTCCTCTAACGTGATCAGAGGGCTACAAGTAGCCCGACAAATGGGGATGAAGACCATCTCTATGACCGGCGGCAGCGGGGGTAGAATATCATCAGAGGATCTTGCGGATGTTGTACTTAACGTTGATAACAGTAATGTTTCATCCAGAATTCAAGAAACCCACATATTCATAGGGCACATTTTGATAGAATTGATGGATAAAATATTAATGACAAAGTAGCCTGCTTATAATATATTTTTTTATATGCTGAAT
>JBAXXF010000326.1:0-1717 GCA_037128035.1 bacterium
TCCTACGGTCGCTGGGATGGGCGGTTGATGCTGAGCTATCGGTCGGCCGTGCTCGCCACCTATGTGGCTGCGGCACCCTACCTCCGGAATTCGATCAAGGCTGAACGCTACACGTTGGATTTCAACGGATCGGTGAAAATCAGCCGCTACGTGAGCCTCTTCGCCGCCTTCAGCAACTTTACCTGAATAAGATGCCATAAATATTTTATCCGTAGTCTGAGTGTATTTAATATAAAGAGTTACTTTTGCATCTGTACCGGACACACATGCTGTTAGTAGATATTCGGACTTTGTGCTACCAAGAGCCTTTGCCAAAGCGCTATCTCCAATCGTGACATTCGGATCTGTGCTTTTCCAATCGATACCGTAGTTAAGTGAATCAGCAGAAGTAAATTCACCGGTCCCGCACGCTTTTTGGCTATTTTCTTTTAGCTTATCAATAAGTGAGGTCTGAGCAAAAACACTGCAACTGATGAATATTGAAACCGCAAAAAATGATATAAAAAGTCTCTTCAATGTAATGTCCTCCCTATGGTAATACCATTAGATAAGCAATTAACGTACCATAGCGGACTTCTGGGCCAGCCCATCAATAAACCTAATTATTCCAAAATGTTACGACCTGCCCTGGGGTAGCTTAAAGGCCTGGGCACTGTCCTGTTATTATACAGCTGTAATTTAAAGGTCTAAATATCCGTACCTATTGCAAAGCTAAATACAAAGTTGCTTGTACGTTGCTTTGATCTTAAAGACTCCCTAAGAGCACCCATCAACAGAGTACTAAACGTCACACGCGGTCTTAAATAAAAGTGTTTTGTTACATAATATGGAACTTGGACATCTATTATGAGATTATCCAATCCTGCCCTATCTACATTTGCGTTGTTTAGGTTGAACCTTGAAGATGCAAAAGCAAAACTGAGGTCTGCCTGAACAAAAAGCTTCATCAATAATTGTTTTGAGTACTCAAGACCAAGATCCATGTAGTAGGCGTTATTTAGATATCCATCCCTACCCAGAACGGAAAAGTAGTGCGTGTTATATAACGTAAAATTATTATTAATTGAGTAATATAGTTTTGCCGATATTTCTGCGGAATTTTGGAACGCCACAGGGTACGCGTAGTATATAAAAGCAGGCTCAATACCGAACGACCCCAAATTTATATTATAACTGAGAATATAATCGACCTCGTTAACTGTAACTCTAGCAGGATCAGTATCCATGTTTGCCCAAATTTCAAAGCTCAGATCATCCACAGATAGGGTAGCTGAAGGCTGAAAAACGAACGGCTCTGGTCCAACATAAACAGCTCTCCATACGTATTTGGTCTTTGCCTCTATCTCTGCATTTAGTGTTACATCCTGAGAATATGCTGCAGGAAAAAAGATCATACTGCATAGAAATAATAGAAGCTCCAATATCATGATCAAATTTTAACACATTATCCGCTAATGCTCATCTTTACTTTTATTGTTCTTAATGTAATATTTGCTCCCATGAGTGAAAATACTGAAGGCAAGGTCCTAATAGGCGTAATAGAAATAAATGAGGCGAAGAGGCTTAAGGAGAAACTCCTTAAGAAGAACCTTTCTGTTGAACTAATACACAACGATGAGACCTGTAAAAAAAGCTACGTATCAAAGGTTGAGGTATGGGCGCAAGAAGAGGACCTTGAAAAAGTACAACGAGTGATACACGACGAAAATATGGAATT
>JBAXXF010000327.1:0-1716 GCA_037128035.1 bacterium
GCGTAATATTTTTGATACTTTATTGCTTGCCCATATATCTTAGAGACCTTTTCTTGCTCAGAGCTGCTTAATTTAAGATACTTAGATATCAAGATATATAGTTCTTTTCTGTTCTCATTCTCTGCTGTCACTACTTCCATTTCCGCAGGAGTAGCTGAGGCTGAGGCATCAAGAAGACCTGTAACATCATTTTCTGCGACACGCCCTGCTCTTTTTGCCGCGGCTATTTTCATATATATGGTATTTCTTTTTGCGGCCATTGCATGCAAGGGCTGAGGCACATTAGAAAGATAGGTTGATTCGTATTGTGAATCATAAGGGAAAACATTTTCCATATCTAGCGCTAGCTGTAATATTTTATACTCAGCTGTGTCTGGCTTGTATCTAGGTATATCGATGTTAACTGGCTCGTCCATTGCACCAAAGGATACCTTTGGAGTGACTATCCATTGCTGCTTTGCCGGCTCGGCACCCAAGATGGAAACAAGTAAAAGAATGTAGATCATTGATCAGGTCTCCTATATGTTGCTTGCGTATGCTTTTGCGAATTCAAATAATTGCATTAGATCGTTCATATCAACGACGCTCACTGGCGAATGTATATATCTGGAAGGAACTGCGGCTATACCTGTTTTAACACCTTCATATGATATGCAAAGCTCGCCTGCGTTGGTACCGCCGTAGCGTGGTGTTTTGAACTGATATTTTATCTTATTCTTTTCTGCGATCTTTATGAATAGTTCAAGCGTTTCTGGGAACACATACGTCCCAGCATCAGCAACAGTAAATGCCACTCCGTTACCCATTGTTGTGACCTTTTTTTCATCGCTTATCCCAGGGGTATCACATGCAGTGGTCGACTCTACTACCAGTGCATATTCAGGTTTTATCTTCTGGACCACGGTGGCTATAGCCTTTCCTCCACCCTCTTCTTGAACGGAGAATGATAGAACTATCGTTCTGTTGGTCTTGCTCTTATTGAGATGCTCTGCCAGTGCCAAAAGGACCGCGCAACCGCCTCTATCGTCTATAGCTTTGGAGCTTATTTTGTCGTTAGCAAGTTCCGTGTAATTTGCATTGAATGTGACGGCCGAACCAACCCTTATGCCTGCTTTTTTTACGTCCGCGTCAGAATTAAACCCACAATCCACTGCAAGCTGATCAAGAGGCAGGACTGTTGTTGCAGCACCTGATTGAACATGAGGAGGTAGCATTCCTACAACACCAGGGTACTTCTTTCCACTTGTTGTGTGGACCTCGACCTTCTGACTTGGGAGCACTCTAAGGTCTATATTCCCAAAATTGATTACCTTTAAGAAGCCACTTTTATCTATATATTGAACAATGTAGCCCACCTCATCCATGTGCGCATCCAATAGCGCCGGAGCTTTTTTCTTGTCCTTGCCTTCAAATATCGCTGTTACGATGCCTATATTGTTGACCTCAACAATGGCTCGGGTCTTTGACAATTTCTTTGTTATATATTCCCTTACGCCTTTTTCGTGCCCTGTTATTCCTGGTATAGCGACCAGGTCCTTTAACAACGATCTAAGCTCATTCTTGTTCATTAGATCCCCCTCGCCGAAGCAAAAGCATCATAACTTAGCTTTGCTTTTTTGTTTAGCTCTTTCTGCCCTGTATTGTATGTTCTCCATTACAGTGTATATCCTTTCCCCCACCTGTGAACGGACCAGTGCCAGTGGAAGGAACCTATAT
>JBAXXF010000328.1:0-1708 GCA_037128035.1 bacterium
GAATTAACAGCGTCAATAACTTTTTTTGTGTTTGCCTGGTAACCTGTTGTATAGTTTAGGAGAAGCGAACTTAAATTAGCTGCCTCTAACGGTTCGTTCTCTACCAGGTAGTCATAAAAGCCACCGATAAAAAGTAGGCTTGTCTGCTTTGCAGGAAGGATTTTCTTCCCATCAAATGTAGCAGAAGAAGTATTCATGTCCTTTAATAATTTTTGAAGGGCTTGATCAGCCATTATTTTCAACCCAGTATGCACAGATGTCTCACCGTCCAGGTAATTATATAAAGCACGCTTTAATATTGAAACACCAAAAACCAGCGCTTCATCTACAGTAAGCGGGCCTGGCGCAGCAAATACCTCCACATAAGTATCGACTACCTGGCTTTGTGTGGGTACCTCAGAGAATTTGTTGTTGAAGTTTAATGAATTAAAGGTGTCAACGACCTTCTTTCTCTCTGCATCATCGGTCAGTCCAACTCTCAGTAGCAGAATGCTAAAAAGCCCAGCTTCTTTACGGCTGTTATTGTCAACATAGTATTTGTAATATCCATCTGTGAATAATATTTGCCTGTCCTGTTCATCTAGTTCCTTGTATCCGCTCAGGTCCATTTTTCTGTTGAGCTCCCACAATACCTTTTGTGAGAGTTCTTTCATGCCTGTCATATTGGAGTATCCATTGATATTCAGGTATCGGAACATCGCATTTTTAAGATTGGTCTCTTGAGCACTTAGGCATAAAGGGAGGCAAAGCATAGAAAGTAAGACTATTCTCTTTATCATATCGAATGGCCTCTCCCGCAAGGTTGTTTGTTTATATTAAAATTACACCATATTTGTCAAGTATTTTTTCTATGGCGCGATGCTCCATACTTTGAGCTTTATGCCTGCGCGCCCGGCACTTTTCTATGGTAGGATTCCAGAAAGGATGGGTTAGTCCCATGCCCAAGGGCCCCACAAGACAGGAGGCAATTGATGATCAATAACGTAGAAAGCTTGACTGTACTGAGGACCGAGAAAAGTAAGGCTAAAAATCCGGTTGATAAGAAGGCTATAGAAAAGATACATAAATCCGGCAAACTCACTGCCAGAGAGCGCATCGAGACTCTACTCGATAATGGCTCATTTATTGAGATCAACTCCTGGGCAACAACAAGGTTCACAGATTTTGGTTTGGACAAGAAGCAGGCCTATGGCGATGGCGTTATAACAGGCCATGGCACGATCAATGGACGCCTTGTCTACATTTACTCACAGGACTTTTCCGTAATGGGTGGAAGCCTTGGAGAAATGCACGCTTTAAAGATAGCGCGTATCCAAGACCTTGCCATGCAAAATGGCGCTCCCTTCATTGGTCTTAACGATTCAGGCGGAGCAAGGATACAGGAAGGTGTTGCATCTCTTGCTGGCTATGGTTCCATATTTTATAGGAACACCTTGGCAAGCGGAGTTATCCCACAGATCTCTGTTCTATTTGGTCCATGCGCAGGCGGCGCAGTATATTCTCCCGCCATCACAGATTTTACTATCATGACCCAAAGCGCTCATATGTTCGTGACCGGTCCCAGCGTCGTAAAGGAAGTTACAAATGAGGACCTTACTTTTGATGAACTAGGCGGGTACGTTGTCCACTCAACAAAAAGTGGAGTTGCCCATCTTGTAGCTAAAGATGAGTATGACTGCTTTGAAAAAATAAAAGAGCTCCTTTCATA
>JBAXXF010000329.1:0-1707 GCA_037128035.1 bacterium
CAAATACACTATCAACCAATAGCATAGGTCAGTTCAAAATTGACGTGGACCTGCTTTTAGAAAAGAGAGCTTACTTTAGCAGTAAAATCCTACCGCACATGACAGAGGGAAAGGATTACTACATCATCAAGGGTCGCAAATCACTAGGTAAGTCAGGGGCAGAGAAACTTGCAACACTCTACTCGCTAGTTGCTACATTTACAAAAGATGTAGAAACCATGGAGTCATTTCGTGGTATGGATGGTCTTGTTGCTTATGTCTGTACCCTTAAAAGGCCCAATGGAGAAATTGCAGGTCAGGGTCGTGGTGCTGCGGTCCTAAAGAATAACGGCAATGATGCAAACAAAACGGTTAAAATGGCTGAAAAGTCCTCCTATATCAGTGCTGTTATTAGGTCCACTGGCTTGTCAGATATCTTTACCTCCGATTTAGAAGATATGAATCCTGTTGACATAGCTCCGTATTTTGGTGGGGAGGATGAATCAGATACAGATGAGCAAAATGAGAAAGATAACTATGTGGAAGAAAGTAAATACGCTACTGAAAAACAGAAAACACTCCTGCGTAAACTAATAGATGAAAAATGTAGCTATTCAACGAAATCAGAATATCTTAGCAAGTTAAACTCTTCAAATTTATCCCGCTTTGATTGCTCTGAGCTTATTTCTTCGTTATTGCCCATGAGATAGCATTTATAAATTAATATAAATAATATGACGACAAAAAGTAAAAGTTGTTTTGGTCCAAGAAGAGGTTATGACTTTCCCGAATATTATGCGAGAGAGGATATGATTACAGATAGGCAGAGACGTGTACTTACAAATTATATACAGACCCTGCAAGATGAGCACGAAAGAGAAAGAATGTTATCAGAACTAGATGAGATGTCTTGTGATGAAGCTGATGATATGATCTTTCAAGTTTCTAAGTGGCAATAACAAAAGCATATCCACAATCTAAGCTAGTCATATAAAATGGCTAGCTTTTTTTGTGCTGATTTCAGTTGTCTTTATTTACCTAAAGTTGTATTATTGCAGGGTAAGTAAAATTAAATATAAGTAGAACCTAACCCTTGCATATTTTATGTAAGGCACGGTTGCAAATCAATCAACATAAAGAACCTATCATTAGGGCATGTTGATTGTTATGCGAGGAAACTTGCATAGAGGTCGCAAGGCCTTCCTAGTGATAGGCTTTTTGTTTACCTATCCAAAATGTTTATTAAAAAACAATTAATAATCAACAAAGAAAAATGACGCAAGCATTTACTTGGATATTAGGAGCAATAGCAGCATATCGTCTATGGGAAAACATGATATGGCTTTCAATTGTCGTTATAATTTTAGCATTTAGTTTTCAAGTAAGTCCTGAGGAACAGTATATTTATAAAATGACTGGAAATTATGACAATATAACAAGCAGAAGGCTCATGCTTACGACGTTGGGTGTTGTAATAATATTTATAATCTCTTTTTTTGTTTAATATCAATATGGAAAATCAAAATAAAATATATTTTAATATATTTCTTAAAGGAGATGACGTTGTAAATGTTGATGCGACTCAAAAAATCGATTACTACATAGAAGAGGCTGGTCTAAATCCCAATGATTCTCGCCAATCCAATAAAAATGAAAGTTTAAAAGCCCTTTCTGTTTCAACAGGATGGCTGTTTCAATAAATAAATCAACCCCTTTTCTCCAGTAAAT
>JBAXXF010000330.1:0-1681 GCA_037128035.1 bacterium
ACAGATGGAACAATTACTCCAGAAGAATCATTTTATGAAGCCTGTGATATTTTAATTAAACATTTTAATATTATATTCCAAGGAAAAGCTGGAGATGAACCGGAAGAAAAAGAGACTGAAAAGAAATCAATATTCCTAAAACTAAAATGCAGGAACCCATGAGTTCTATTAAGATAAACTACCCCAAATATAAAAGAAAACGCCTGGGCTATTACCGTTGCATAAGCGGAACCAGCTATCCCCCATTTGAATACAAGGACGAACAGAAGGACCAATATGACATTCAACACTGTTGATATGATCAAAAAATACAAAGGCGTTTTTGAATCCCCTAGGCCTCTAAGTATGGCGCTGATAGAGTTATAACCGAATAAAAAGACAACTCCCGCAAAGGTTATATTAAGGAATATCTTTGCCTGAGGGATTATTTCCTCCGGCGTTCTTAGTGCTCTCAAAATAGATTCGCTAAAGACCAATCCTATCGTAGTTATTAAGACTGAAGCTATAAGCAGAATGACATATCCGGTATCTATAGACCTCTTTACCCTGGCAAAATCCTTTGCTCCAAAATATTGGGATATAAGTACAGAATATCCCATCGTAATACCAAGGATGAGTGCTACCAGTAAGAACAAGATGGGAAAGCTCGCACCGACAGCAGCGAGTGCCTGCTTGCCTATTACCTGCCCAACTATAATGCTATCTGTGAGGTTATAGAACTGCTGAAAAACGTTCCCTATCAACATAGGGAGGGTAAAGTAAAATATCTGTGCAGCTTCATTTCCTTTAGTTAAGTCTTTCATGGTTAATCATGTCTTAGAGCTTCAATTGGGCTCAACAGTGATGCTTTTTTTGCAGGCCATATACCGAATATAAGACCTATAGACACAGAGAAGAAGAACGCTAAAAATACAGAGCCAAAGGAAATGGAGGTCGTCCATCCCGCAAAAAATGAGAGAAGGAATGTTGTAAAGGATCCCAGGAGAATACCAAGTAAGCCCCCGAATATACCGACGACACCTGCCTCTATCAGGAACTGCATCAATATATCATAGCTTCTTGCGCCTATCGCTTTCCTTAGTCCTATTTCTCTGGTCCTCTCCGTAACGGAAACAAGCATTATGTTCATAATACCTATACCACCGACAAGTAGTGATATCGCCGCTACCGCAGATAACAGCATTGACATGATGTTGCTGGTCTGTGACATTGCAGCCTGGATATCCGCCATGTTCCTTATTTGGAATGCATCCTGTTGTTGAGAGGGTGGTATCCTGTGTTGCTTTATCATTAGATCTTTAATGGCATCTTGTGCCGCATCCATGTTAGAAGCATCTGCAAGTTCTATATCCATATAATCAATGTACGTTTTCCCTAGAAGCCTGTGCATCGCCGTTGATACTGGAACTATCACAACGTCATCCTGATCTCTAAAACTGGTAGCCCCTTTTTCTGGAAGTATACCTATGACCTGGAACGGTACTTTATTTAACTTTATATATTCGCCTATTGGGTTCTTTTGGCCAAAGATATTCTTGAGAACTGTCATCCCTATAACGGCGACCCTACTTCTGCCCCTATCTTCACTGTCCGTAAAAAACCTGCCAACAATGGGTTCAGAGGCATGCATCCTTGAGTAAGCAAAACTGGTCCCAAGTACTTGCGTGCTCCAGTTGTTATC
>JBAXXF010000331.1:0-1676 GCA_037128035.1 bacterium
GTCTTTGAATATCTGTTCAACTATACGACCAATTTAAAGCTACTAGAGTTCGCAAATACAAATAATCCATTGTTAAGGGACCTTTTGATAAAAGCACCAGGCACGTATCATCACAGTATGATAGTAGGTCAGCTAGCTGGAGCCGGCGCTGATGCCATAGCTGCCAACTCACTGCTTGCACGTGTTGGGTCCTATTATCATGATATAGGTAAGATAGGTAAGGCGCAGTACTTTATAGAGAACCAACAGGGTGGGATAAACCCTCATGATAAACTGAACCCTACAATGAGCGCAAGGATACTTGTATCGCATGCTAAAGACGCTGTAAAAGTAGGCAGGGACTATAAGCTTGGAAAACCTATCATTGATATAATAGAACAGCACCACGGTACCTCTCTTATGAAATTCTTCTACAGCAAAGCTGTGGAACTGAGTGGAAAGGGTAATGTAGAGGAACAGGACTATAGGTATCCTGGACCAAAGCCAAAAAGCAGAGAGGCTGTACTTGTAATGATAGCTGATTCCTGTGAGGCGGCATGCAGAAGTCTAGAAGACCCGACCCCTTCAAGGATCAAGACCACGGTAGATACCATCATCAACAATATGTTCGTTGATGGACAGTTCGATGAGAGCAACATAACTTTAAAAAGATTGAAAATAATAAGTCAGATATATACAAAGACGCTGATAGCACTACATCATAGCAGGATACAATATCCGGAAACACACGAGGAACAATATGGAGATATACCTGAAAGGCGAAAATGGGATAAGGTTACCCAAAAAATTGTTGATACAGACGGCAAGGAGATCTCTCCAGATACTAGGTTATGACGACACTGCCGGACTTTCTATAACTCTTGTAAAAGACCCTGCTATAAAAAAAATGAACAGGAATTACAGAGGAAAGGATCATGCAACGGATGTCCTTAGCTTTACTGCTACGCCGCCTAATTTCCCTAACGTGACCAAATATCTTGGGGATATAGTGATAGGAGTGGACACAGCAAAAAGGAACGCTGCGGCTGATGGTAATACACTTAGTTACGAACTTGTAACACTTCTTGTACATGGCATACTTCATCTTTCTGGCTACGACCATGAGCATACCTCAAAGAAAGAGGCTGAAAAGATGATGAGGAAACAGAAGAAGATGATCTTGGAGGTTTTGTCCTAGATGGAAGGTATCAAGGAAATAAAGGAATCGCTTCTTGAGTGTAAGGACAGGGCTGTAAAGCTAAGAGCTGTCTTTGACGTAGAAAAGAAGCGTGCGCGCCTTAAAGATATAGAGGAAAAGCTTTCTGCACCAGACGTTTGGAATGATCAGGAGAAAGCACAGTCCTTGAACAAAGAGGCTGCAAGTCTACGAAGAACGGTAGATGAAGTTGAGAACATCATAAAAAGGACAGAAGATAGCATAGGGATGCTTGACCTTATTGAAGCTGAGAATGACGAGTCAATGCTCGCTGACCTCAAGAATGAAGAAACGGCTATATTGAGGACCATAAAGGATATTGAGTTCAAAAGGATGCTTAGTGCAGAATCAGATCACATGAGCGCGGTCCTTACGATAAACGCCGGCGCTGGTGGAACTGATGCGCAGGACTGGACGGGAATGCTGTTAAGGATGTACACGCGCTGGATGGAAAGACGTGGCTACAAATATGAGATAGTTG
>JBAXXF010000332.1:0-1662 GCA_037128035.1 bacterium
GAATAGCCTTAAAGTCTCCCTATCGCTTATCTTGATCGTGAAAGGATGTTGCTTTCATAAGCGCCTATCGACCAAGGTGCATTTCTTGTTACTCCGTCCTTGTCTACGGTAAATCCATCCGAACTAAGGTCCAAGCCTCCTTCTATTACAGTCGTGGAAGCGTTGGCGGATAATCTGAAATTTTTAGCATCGTAATCTTGAAAAGCATCTTTTGCTTGCGCTGTAGCACCACCGATCACAAAATCCTGTGTGTTGCCTGAAGCCTCCGGTACAACACCGGCTGTTTCAAACTCCCCCACGGTGGCGTAATCATACATAGCTGCCCCATTAAAGTATACGGTGGTCCCAGAGAATGCGTTGTTCTTTACAGCAGTCGCTCCTGAGTCTACGTCAGCTGCATTTATTCCAGAGGTTCCCATATACTCTGAGAAGATTATGTTGTTCTCTATCCAACCGCCTCCTCCCTGGTATAAATATATAATTACGGAAAAGAAAGCTGAGTTGCCTCCTATCAGAGTGTTATTTGCTATTAACGGCGACGTTGGCCCACTGACGTTAATTACCATGGATGACTGGTTGGTCGTTATAGCACCTATTATAGTGTTGTTGAATATTTTTGCATCTCCAGCGTTATAAAGGTCTATCCCGTGCCCATCATCATCAGCTGTTGCCGCCTCTATAGTGTTGCCACTAATTTCTGCAGTTGCGGAGTTGCTCAACATTACACTTGAGGTCGTTTTTCCTCTTCCACCGCTAAAAGTATTATCACTTACAGTACCGCTAGTGCCTTGCGTCAGATTAACTCCAGTGGCTCCACCGGAAGCACATGTCCCAGGGTTGATCTGGTTCCCATTTAGGGTAACGGAACTGGATGCAGTTACTACTAGGGCTGCAGTGTGATCATTAGCTGTACCGCCGTTTACATTATTAGATAGGATAAGCGCGTTCGTAGCACTATATATCATCATGCCATAAGTGGACGAATCAGAGATACCTGCATCTATTTCATTATCGCTGACGGAGATATCTGCCCCCAAGGCCATTATGCCCATGCTCATGCCAGTAGATGTTCCACCGTTAATCGTATTGTTTTTTATGTCGCCGTTCTGTGCACCAAGTGCAACTGATGCATCTGCACCAACGATAGCTCCATTTATGGTGTTATACTGTATTGTAGGTGCTGCTCCTTCGAGTGAAACAAGGGCTGCTACAAATACCCCGGTTTCTTTTGCGTTGATAGTGAGTCCTTCTATTATTGTAGAAGCTGTTGTGTTAGCATCTTTAGCCCCCATGGTGTATACAGGGTCCATTGTATCAGGTGGCGAATAGGCACCGTCGTAAGTGCCGGTATATTTGACCAGGGTCTTGTACTTTGCTGTAGCTCGTTCTGCGCTAGTTAAATAGGCTCTGTCTGCCCAGTCAGTTGCGCTATATCCACCTTTAATGGATATGCCGGCTAGGATCTGTATAGGTTCTGTAGTTTCATATGTTCCTGCGGCTATGCGTATTTCCCCAGAACTTATTGCTGCAGTTGCTATAACGTCCAGTGACTTTTGTATAGTAGCAAAAGGGCAATCCTTAGAGCCTGTCCCCTCTGTATCGCTACCTAAAGTGGCAGATACATAATATGTGTTCTCAGTAGGCTGAGCGCATGTCGCAACA
>JBAXXF010000333.1:0-1652 GCA_037128035.1 bacterium
ATAGAGGGATGACCACTTTTGAGGCAAGGTCCACACATCCACTACCCACATCAATGCCCCGACAGAACAAAGTGCCAGCAAAAGAGTAACTACCATGTTCTTGTAAAAGATGTTCCTTAGCATATTAAAATTGTGTTTGAATATTAAGGTCGTAGCGTCATAGTACAAGGACTTAGATATCCTGGTGGGTATAAGGAACAAAAGATTAAGAGTGGAATAAAAGAGGAAATATTCAATAAGATAATCCCTGTAGTAGATGTTGACTAGATATATGACCAATAGCGGTTGAAAATATATAAGAAAGAACGTGGACATCTTTTTGAACGACTGGATATGTTTTTCTTTGGTCTTTTTTAAGAACAGGGTCAATGATGATGATATTTCACGCAGACCGATATGGAAATCTACCTCATTCTTTACGAATATCTTCTTACAGTATTTTATGGTTATTAACAGATCTATGATCCCAACAAGGTAGAAGGATATTATAAAGGAGTATATGCCCAGGAACCTATAAAGTACTACGACGAGTATCAGGTTCAAGACCCTGTTAGCTATTGTAGCTGTCATGGAGAGATAGACCCTAGACAAGGTATAGGCTGAGATAAAATAAGCCGAAGATATCAATGCGAACAGGCCGGCAGCAAGTTTGTGCATGAACAGCATTTTGCCAAGAGGTGAGCCTATCTGTATCAGGTAGTATCCAGCAGCGATGTTTATGAGCCAATAAACTATACCCAAAAAAGTATATGAATAAAAGTAATTTGGGATCAGCTTTAAGTTCTTTGCTACCTTTAGTTCAAGTATCTTATCCCTTAATGAGAATAAAAAAGATCTCCAAAAACTATTTTTAAAGAACAAGAACACAGACGCAATTGCGCTTCCAACACCGACAGCTTTTCCAAAAAAATATAAGACCAAGAAGAATTCTGCAAGGCTAATGCCTATAAACAGCATCTCCCTAACAAAAGGAAGGCTGTTCCTGTACAGGAAGTACCTTATGAAACCTTTCCAACTTATCGTATCCAGGAGACGTGGATGAGAGGATAATTTCTTAGCATCTTTTTGTGATTGAAGTATAATGTTGTCCATCAAGTTGGAGTATATGATAGATAAACTGTTAGACAAAAACCTTTTTTACTTGGAATTCAGCAAATTAAAGAAAAAAGTGGCAAGCGACCGCTCTTTACTTGATAAGTTCGAGGTCAACAGCAGTGTAACCTTAGGCTGGCTGCTGGACAACCAGGATTTCGTCATCCAAGAGATATTCAATACAATAAAGAAAAAAAGTTATAAGACGCCTGTAGCAAAGGAAAAGAAAGTCCTGATAAAGGAGAAGGAGCGTCTTTTGTATGGGTTCGACTGGCACGAAAAGGTCTTTCAAAGTGTCATAGCGCAAGTACTGACCGAGGCATTTGAGCCAATACTGTCGGACAACCTAAGTTCATATAGAAAAGGTAAAGGTCCATATTCAACCTTGATAAAGCTTTGTGAGTTCCTATCTGATGTGGGTGACAAGCAATCGCTATTTATAATAAAAAAAGACATAAAATCGTATGGTGACAGCATAGACCATGAACAACTATTCGACCTTTTGGCAAAACAGATCCCAAAGGATGATTATCTGTTCGACATTTTAAAAAGGATAATAC
>JBAXXF010000334.1:0-1635 GCA_037128035.1 bacterium
GTTAAATAAAAAGGACGTAATGTTTTTACGATTTTGTTCAGGAACATGATACTTTTTCTTCTTTTGTTGGTCATAGTAGCTGTTAATCCGCAGACCGTTATATTTGCTCTTTGTGCACTGTATGTGATCCAAGGCATCTTGGCTTATGTGTACAACAGGGGTAAATTGCTCCTTGTAAGAAAAAAGGCTACTGGTAGATAATAGTTTAACACCTAGGACATTATGGAAATTAAAACATATAAGATGATCGTTTCTTATGTTGGCACAGAGTATTGTGGTTGGCAGGTACAGCCAGGTTTAACCACTGTTCAGGGTGTTATAGAGGAATTGCTTTCTGGCGTTTTTGGTAAAAGAGTTATCTTAAAGTACGCAAGCCGCACAGATTCGGGTGTACACGCCATTGCTCAGGTTGCTTGCTTTGCTTGCGAATCAAGGTACTCAGCCAAAGAAGTCCAAAAAATGCTCAACACCCAGCTACCTCAGGATATCGTTATCAAATCGGTGGAAGAAGTTCCCTTAGACTTTGATCCCCGCAAGACAAAAATGAAAACCTATTTTTACCTTATCGATAATAGCGCTGTTAGGGACCCTTTTAAAATAGACAGGGCATGGTGGATAAGAACAAAGCTTAACAAAAACAATATGTTAAAAGCCCTAGAGTCTTTTAAAGGAAAAAAGGATTTTATGGCATTCATGGCCTCAGGAAGTGGGGTTAAAACGACGATAAGAGAGATATATGATATTTCCGTATTTGAAAAAGGTGATGTTATGAAAATAAGTTTCACCGGCAGTGGCTTTTTAAAGCAAATGATACGAAATATCATTGGGACCGTTGTTGAAGTCGGCAGAGGAAGGTTCGAACCGGAGCAGATAGAGGAGATGCTTAATTCCAAGGATAGAAGAAAGGCTGGGGTCACAGCTCCTGCCTATGGGCTTTACTTGGAGAGAATATACTATGAATAGGGCAGAAAAAAAGAAAAGGGTAAGGTTCACTGAATTTATCATCCTGTCCTTTCTGCTACACCTTTTGGTCCTCTATCTTTTTGTAGGTGATATGCTTGTCCTTAAATCACTACCACTGATAACAGGCAATCCGGTCGACGTATATGTGGTAGGGCCTGAGCTAGAAAGGCAGATAGTGGCTATTGATGACCAGGTGGGAGATAAAGAGGCTGACCCCAACGCTAGATTCCTCAGTAAAATAAGCAAAAAGGTAGTCAATGAGACAAGGGCTCGTCTGTGGGGCAAGCCATTCAACAAAAAAATCCAAGTGGTCCAGAGCATGCTTAAAGAGGATTTGGATAATGTTATCGGCGATTACATGCGAAAAAAGAAGAATAAGAAAGGCGCAGGCGACAATAATAAGAACTATTCAGAGGTCAGGGACTCTAGCACATACGACTATCTTCAGGGTGTAAAAGAAGGTGAAATAACGTCACTGAATACGGCGGAGTTCATTTATTATTCCTTCTATAGGAGAGTAGAGGATTCGATAGTTTACTTGTGGAATAAGGACATAAATGACTACGTAATAGCCCATCCTGACGTTAGGGCCAATCTTGGTAAAAGGGATTATATAACGGAAATAGAGGCCGTGCTGGACAGGAATGGTCATTTTGTAAGCATGTATATAAT
>JBAXXF010000335.1:0-1634 GCA_037128035.1 bacterium
GATTATTGGCGTTGGAAGTGATCGTATCTAGCTCTGCGTTGGTATAAAACCACGGAAGAACGGTTGTATCTGCCGCCTGGATCCCAAGCTTCCAGGTCATTCCATCCCAGATCATTGTATAAGTAGTACCGGCGGTAATTTTTCCAAAGTTTGTTGTTCCATAATTGAATCCCGTCGTAAAATTATCTTTTAGTACTTCCATTGATGAGAAGGTGAGCGATGAACCTGAAGGCACAATAGTGACTGTCTTGGTACCTACAACTATTGAATAATTTGGATTAGGAACTTCGGCAGACGCTGAAGCTTTAAGATCAGACAGAAAGTCTTTCCAGCCTGTAGTTGCTGTCCAGTCTCCGGCCTTTGCTGCATAATCTGACAGAAGCTCATCCGTAATGGAGGATATTTCTGGAAGCGCAATATTGAAAGCAAGTTGATAAGTACTAGCAGGATCTCTTAATGTTCCATAATCACGTCCGATCTGCATTGCAGATGTAGCGTCAATGGCAGCCTGGGCCTTTGCCGAAATGTCTGCTGGGGCAAAGACAACTAAATATCTTAGGAACTGACCAACGTCGCGATACTTTGAATTCTCTGTTTTTGAAGCAGCCGTTTTACCATAGCTAGGAAGCGCAAAGGCTGAGGCGCGTGCGTATACGTCACCGTTGCTTGGTAATACACCAGTGCTTTTAGTTGCCTCGATCGCTATTACAAGGTCCTTCATAGCTGCTGCAAAGATGTCTATTTTTGAAGTATCAAGGGAAGTATGAGAGCGTAATAACAGGTCGTCGTTTGAAGCTGTTTTATGGAGGGCATCCCATTTCTCAAGCTCCATGGTTGCAAACTCTACCGGTGTCATAGATGGTTTAGCAGCTAGTGCAGTAAGCGTATCCGTATAATTCCATCCAGCACCGAAATCGAGTTCCGCGTTTGCTATATAGATGTTGGTAATGCTTCTAAAAAGATAAGCGGCTTCAGCGGATCCCAAAAGGCAGGTATCAAAAGCAATAAAGTCTAGAACGGGTTTAAAAACAGGACCTGCACTGGAAAAGCCTTTAACTATTGCGTCTCTAACCTCTACATTCGTCATTCCACGTACTTGGGCAGCAGGAAGCGTTCCGTCCTGCGTATCGCCTCCAAAGCCACCGTCCCATGCTCCACCATGGTCCCACATAATTATTCCATAATGATCTGAAGGGTAGTTACCTATTACATATTTGATGGCCTCTGCCAAAACAGTAGGGTCATCTAAGTTTTGTTCTTCCACATTTCGGATTATAGTTTTTTCTCCGCCACCTGTGATGGAATACCACGTAGTGCCGGTTGGGAAAGGAGTTCCTGTTGAATCTTTTGCGGATGAATCAAAATCTGCCGCTACTATCACTTTAACATCGCCAGTTAAGGTGGCCGCGGCCATCTTGTTTATATCAGCCATCAGTGAACCGCTAAGATTGTGGTCCCCATGACCGTAAACAAAAATTGTCCAAGTGTTTCCTGAACCACATCCCCCACAGCCTGACATGACGATAAGGCAAACTGATAATACCAAATTTCTGATCTTCATAAGTTCTCCTTTGTTTGAATTTTGAAGGTACTCAATAGGGATTGTATCACTAACTTGATGTGTAACAAGCTAT
>JBAXXF010000336.1:0-1631 GCA_037128035.1 bacterium
TGTTATAATAGTTTTAACTGACCGAAATAACTAAATAAACTTGAGATAGTTCTATTACTGAACTTTAACTAATGTAAGCATAACTGGTGATTCTGTATACTTACCATCTCCGTTATCGCAGGCTATCGCTTTTACACAATAGCTCCCGACTGCAGTTAAAACTGTTGGAGTTGTAGCTACATATAGAGGACTTTGGCAATCTATTGTATCTGCATAATTGGTGCATACGGCCTTAACACCAGTTGCCAGAACTTTATAAATGTAATGGATCTCTGCAGAAGGTGCAAGAGTGCCATCAACGTCTTTACTATCATTGAACAGTATATTACCAGCATTTTTTGCGCTGGTAAGAGTGCCAGCTGCTGCGAGGGTGGTCGATGTTAACACTGGAGCCGCAAGATCAAGTTTCGCTATTGCTACGCATGCTCCCTGGTTATCCATTTCATAGCCAGTTAAACAAACGCATTTATCTGTAACAAGTTGAGCGTGATCACCACACTTAGCTAGAAGTTGATCCTCGGCAGTACCGGTATCAGCTTTTGAACGCCCGCCGCCTGCACATCCTACTAGGCCTAAAGTTACAATTGCTACGAAAAGGATTTTTTTCATCGTACAGCCCTCCTATCTTTTTTGATACTCGCATTATCGCAGGGGCCAGCATTTTTATCAAGAATTATAGATTTTATTGAATAGTTAAGGACTTAAGCTTGTTGTTCCAGGTATCAAAGACAAAAAGTTTATTGGCAACATCCTCATAATCGTTCAAAAGAAGCTTGAAGCATATTATTACCGCCATTGAGGAAATGACACTAACTGACGGTGCAAGGACACTGCTCTGAGCATTTGGTTCAATATCTGCAAAGCTTGTGTGGCCTGAGGATTCATCATAGTTAAGTATATCTTTTAGAGTTCGTGTTTTACCGGGAATAACGGCCATTGTCTGGCACTGCGCACCAAGAATACCGCTAAACACCCATGGTTTAGAGTTCCTGCTACATGCTGCATCTATTATAAGCCTGGTAGAAAAATTATCCGTCGCATCTACAACCAGATCAAAATCCTTGATCAGCTCATCTATGTTACTTGAGTTAACTTTATCCACCAAGTGGTCTACGCGTATCTCTGAGTTGATCTTTCTTAATCTATTGACTGCAGCAACAGCTTTGTACTGTCCGATATCAGTCTCATCGTAAAGCCACTGACGCTGTAAGTTGCCTAGTTCAACTTTGTCCTTATCCACTACAAGTATTTTGCCTACGCCTGCCCTTGTAAAATGACTGGCAAAGTTAGTGCCAAGGCCACCTGCTCCTATTATAAGCACGCTAGAATTAAGGAATCTTTTTTGCCCTTCTATACCTATCGGCGCAAAATTAGTATGTTTTATGTATCTTTCCATCGTTGTTACCTTACGTTAAAATACCATGGATATGTTCTTTTTCTGGTCTTCCTCTTCATATATCCACGGGACATTTCCATGAATATAGGCAGATCCCTTTCTATTGATGCATTGGAACTACCATCAAAATAAAGTGACTTAATAGGGAAGTCTTCATGGTCTTTACTTACCATAGGATATACAGCCTCACTGACTATCCCGTTCATGCAAGAGAAAGGACTTATATCTATTATGC
>JBAXXF010000337.1:0-1630 GCA_037128035.1 bacterium
GGTGACGTTATAGAGATGGCGCACATAGTAAAACAAGGAGACCACATTCTGATCAGCACAAAACAAGGTAAGAGCATTTGTTTTAGTGAATCCGATGTTTCACGTGTTGGAAGGACAGCAAGAGGAGTTAGGGGCGTTAGCTTAAGGGATGGCGATAAAGTTGTCGGTGTAGATGTCCTGTCTAATATTGATGCTCCTGATTACACCATAATGACCGTCTTTGAAAATGGTTACGGAAAGAGGACGGAAGTGGCTGAATTCAGAGTTCAGGGTAGAGGCGGTAAAGGTGTCATTGCTGGAAAAGTTGGAGAAAAATCAGGACTTGTCATGGCTGTATTTAAGGTAAAGGCCGATGATGGCCTAATGCTTGTAAGTGACGCTGGGCAGACCATAAGAATAAACGTGAAGGACATAAGGGTTATGGGAAGATCGACCCAGGGCGTAAGACTTATGAACCTTTCAGGCGAAGAAAAGATAGTTGGTGTTACGAAAGTAGTTAATGAAGAAGTTGAGAATATAGAAATAGGTAATGCTTAAAAAAGGTTTTATATTATTACTGCTTCTTTTTTCTGCCTGTGGATTTAACAGGCCAGAAGATAAGTTTTTTAAAGATGCGGTTAAGCTCAAAAATGATGGAGAGCTTGCTAATTCTGCAGAAAAATTCAAACAGGTCATAGCCACAGCACCCAGGAGCGATAAAGCCAAAGAAGCGTTGTATCTTCTTGGCGATGTCTACTATCAGATAGGCGAAGCCAAGAAAGCCATAAAGGTATTCAAGGCGTACATAGATATTGCATCCCCTAGGGGAAAAAGGAAATTTTTGATATTCAGTAAAATAGGGACTCTATATTACCAGAGGATGAATGATCCTCAAATGGCCCTGAGCTACTATGTTAAGGCGCTGGACTACGCCCCATCAAAGGAAGATAGGTTCGACGTGTACTTTGATATGGGGAATTGTTATTTTAAAATGTATAAATTCGATACAGCAGTAGAGTTCTTTAACAAAGCGGTCACAGAGGTTGAGCACACAAGAGATGAAGCCATCATCCCAAAACTTCAGGAAGCTTTATATTACATGGCCTTTTCTTATTCTATTTTGAGAAACGATATGAGTGAGAGTTTAATCTCAAAAAGGCCAGAAGAGATAGCCACAAACGATCCTTTAAAGAAGACTATAGAGATCCTTGATAAGTGCATAAAGTACTCAGACAAGTCAAAGTACGGAATATTGTGTAAATTTGAAAAGGCCGAGAATTTTGTTGAACTTGATGAAAAAGACAAGGCATTAGCCATATTTATGGAGTTAAGGGACTCCTACCCCAACAAAGCGGTCATAGAGACAAAGATAAAAAAGCTTGAAGAAGGGAAGTAAGTATTGACTTTCCCTGCCATATTTTATAAATAAATCGAGCTTTTACGCAAAGTAGGAGGTGATTTTTTTGCCAGGTGTCCATTACCGTGAAGGAGAATCTTTTGAGCAGCTTTTAAAGAGATTTAAAAAGCAGTGCGAAAAGGCAGGCATACTTTCTGAAGTAAGGAAGAGAGAGCATTTTGAAAAACCCTCTATGTCCAGAAAGAAGAAGAGTCTTGCAGCTCAGAAGAGGATCATGAAGAAGCAAAGAAGATC
>JBAXXF010000338.1:0-1622 GCA_037128035.1 bacterium
CCTTAGAAACAAGTGTCTTGATAAGGTCCCTGTCTTGTTCACTGGCTGTGCTCCAGGCCGTAAGGAACTGGTCCATGAATGGATCCTCCCCTATGGCATCCGTCTTCATGAACACTTTTCTTTTTAACGATTCAGACACCAGCTTGGCCATCTCACTTGGATCCACCTGTAATATATTGGCAAAATCCTTTATCCTGGATGGTGGGATCTCTGCCACACCTCTTTCAAGGTTAGATATGAATTGGGAGCTCGTGAACCCAAGGGATTCTGAAAGCTGTTTCTGAGTAAGCTTTAGAACCGTCCTTCTTTTTTTGATAAAACCGCCAACCATTTTAGAAGCCATGGGGTTGTTTTTACCATTTTAAGTGGCGAAATACAAACAGTTATTGTACAGTAACCTATCCGAGGGAGATATGAACAGAAAATACAAAAACTTAAAACTTACGTTCGATAAAGACTACACAGAAATGGTCTCTGGCATACTGGGCTACCTTCTAAACCCGGATGGCATAGAGGAAACAGAGGTAGGCAAGGGCAGTGTCTGCATCAATATATACATCTCCTATGATGCTACAGTAACAGATGAACACCTAAGACAGCTGATCAAAGAAAATCTCAGCAATATAGAATATGAGCTAGAAATTAAGGCCTTTGAGTATGACCCTGCAACAGAAACTGCATGGAAAAAATATTTTAAACCACAAAAGATCGGAAAGAACGTTGTAATAAAACCTAGCTGGGAAGAGTACAAGCAGAAAGACGGTGACATCGTAGTAACGATAGACCCTGGTGCGGCTTTTGGTACTGGTCTGCATGAGACGACCAGGGGCGTAATAGTACTACTTGAAGAGATAGTTGAGCTGAGAAAGAATAACAAAGAGAACCTTTCCACATTACACATGCTGGATGCCGGTACAGGGAGCGGGATACTAGCCATAGCCGCACATAAAATGGGCATTGGTAACATCCTAGCTGTAGACAACGATAGAGAAGCTGTTGAGACCACAGAAGAGAACATCATTGCAAATAACATCACTTCAGGTATAGCCGCTGAACAGAATACTATTGAAGATGTTAAAGAAAACGATTGTTACGATATAATATTGGCCAATATAATCCCAGAAGTCCTTATCCGTAATAAAGCAGGCCTTTTTAAGATGCTAAGAAAGAACGGTGACCTGGTGCTTTCTGGCATACTTGCAAAGGAAGAGAATAAGGTCGTAGAAGAGTTTCTTGATATAAAAGGATTAGAACTACACAAACGTGTTCAATTAGAAGAATGGACCAGTCTTTGGTTCAGATCAGAATAGTTCAGCTGATAGACCAACCTTTATGATCGCGCAGTCTGGTGTATCTATGTTCAAATCTGGGGAAGTCCTAATGTCTATCCCTATTATAGCCAAGATCTGAGAAACATTGTAATCCTGGTGAAGACTGATCTCTGCTCTTCTGTCAAATTTTCCTAACCTGAACATAAAACCGCCGCCTACTACAGAATATGGATACGTCCAATGGTTCAGGCTCTCAAGTTTTGCAAATTCAAGCCCCAACTCCATATAAGGGAATACCCACTGCCATAAACGGACAGAAGCCCTTACTCTTGGACCGATACCGTATATATT
>JBAXXF010000339.1:0-1613 GCA_037128035.1 bacterium
TCTATATTGAGTGCTCTATTGGAGAGACTATATTTGCCGATAGTATTGGTATCCTCTCCATAAATACAGAGATATTTCCCATTGTAGGTATTGGATCATATACTGAGAGAAGTAGTATAATTAGTCATGGAAGCAGTATTGTTACATTGAGAGCCAGTAGTGACAAAGGCATATTTCGTATTGGCTGTGTATGTTTGCCCAAGAGTAATCGTATCAAATGCTACAGGTCAGGTCTCTACATCGTTACTCAATCGAAGATCAGAGACATGGAGTGAACTTGCTGAGAGGAGCGTGCTAATATTATTTCATCCATCTTTTGCATAGGCACAAATATATTGTCCATTATACGTATGATTATTGATAGTAAATGCTCATGTATAGGTCTGCAAAGTAGAAGTTGTCATGCCTGTGTTACAAGCACCAGTAGTGCTGACAAACATATATCCGCTCATGACCGTAGTGCCAGAAAAATTAATCTCTATGCTATCAGATCGATAGCCTACGGGAGAAACATCATCGACAAAACTAATACTAGGAGCATCTGTATCGGCCTTGGTAGTGACCGTGAAACTGCCAGAACCAGATCCGATATATACTACTCCAGTACTAGGAGTCAGATATTGTGAGCTACTTTCTATCATGGCTTGTACTTGATTGCCGAGATAGACTGTTCCAGTGGAACCAGAACTTACCAGGCTTCCACCAGAGTATACTGCAATCCGTCCTGTAGAGATCTGAGCAAGCACACCCGTTTCGATCATATCGATCGTGACAGTGCTTCAGGTATATATGTTGAGATCTATTCAGGTAAGCGTGAGGAAAGCAAACGATCCAGTACCAGGCAACTCTAATGGTCATCTCGTGGTCAATGTAGCTATGACGGATATACTACCCAGCGTGACAGTTCATGTGACCACGCCATTAAATCAGGTCGCACTAAATAATGCTACCTGCACAGCATCGCCATTCACGACAGTTCAAGAGAGTCATGAAGGAACATGATTGATCAGAAGATAGCCAGTCACATAAGCTTGCAGACTAAGATTGATTGCTACTGGTGTATTGATTACTTGTGCAGTATAGACTGCACTGGTCTGCCATGTATGAGGATCAGCACCGCTAAATAAGAATCATAAATTCTCTGGAGCAGTGTCCCAGATAGCAAAGATCTCAGCGATATATTTCCCGGAATCATATTGAGCTCCGATTTGTTGCAAAGCATTTCCACTCGTATACGACACAGGGACTGCTTGTTTGTAAATATGTGGTCAGAAAAGATAACTAATATTGTAGGATAATCCACTAAACGTAGTAGTATCCCATCAAGTGAATAGGCAGTTGCTACCTGTATCCAAGAGATATATGGATGTTCCAGAAAGATTTGGATTGGTCACATAGCTACAATCCATGATGCCAGCTCATGTACTCAAAGTACCTCACAAAAATTCTGGTGTTGCATTGCCGGCGCTGAGATTGGCATCACCACCATTCGTGCCATCCATATTCGCACCATTATCAAACAGAGTAAATGCCCCCTGGTACATATTACCTAGAGAACCAAATTCCAGCTTGATACCTGTGGTATTGTTATAGATCTGTACATCATTCAACAT
>JBAXXF010000340.1:0-1592 GCA_037128035.1 bacterium
TCTTTGTAGCTTGGACAATGGCGGCATCACTAAAATCTATGGCCTCAACATTAAAGCCGTTATCTGCAAGATAGAAAGAGTTCCACCCTGTCCCACATGCTATATCTAGCGCCTTTCCCTTTCTGAGAAAGTTCAAGCTCTGTTTCAGGAAGTTGGAGGTCTGAGGTATTTGGCTGTTCTCATCAGAATAAAAATTATTCCAAAACGCTTTATCTTTCATATTCACCTCATCTTTAGTATAATCTCCCTATCGAAGGGAGTAAACCTTGAAAAATATAGGGCTAATAATTATTTTCGCGCTCATATTGGGGTACGCCTACGTAACGATAAGTGAACGACAGGAACAGAGACTAATAAGACAAAGACGCCCAAAGATCCAAGACATGGTCAACAAATATGAGTTTAGAAGATCCCTTTACCAGATAAGGCAAACAAGAGAACGCCTGAAAGAAGAAGAGTCTAAGCCACAGGCTGCGGAAGAAAAACCTGTAATGAATCCAGTCCCCCCCGCTGAAGATAACCTTAGGAATGACGAGGAATACCTGAACAAGCTCAAAGAAGAGCAAGCCACCCCTGCTCAACCTATAGAACAGCCGGCAGACAACAATACTGAGCTTAGGAGAGAGATAAGGAGTCGATATGCTTTACCTCCAGGTAGGGATGAAGAAGGCCCAGGCCCAGCTCCAGTCCCAGCACCTGTAGTAGCTCCTACTGTACAACCACAAACTAATGGAGAGGCACAGCCTATAGAAGCCCCGTTAGTACCAGATCAAGCAGCTCCAATGGATGCAGCAGTCGCAACAGAGCAGCAACAGCAACAGCCACAACAGCAATCTGATAGGTGATAAAAAGATGTTATGGGCCATACTGATATCGATCTTGTTTTCATTCAACATCCAGGCATCTACGCCAAAGGACGTCGCTAAATATAGGTCCTACCTGGCTTATAAACAGGCCCTGAACGAATACAACCAGCAAAACTACGAGAAGGCAGAGGAATATACAGAGACCTCATTGGAACTTTTCCCCAATAATAAAAAGAGCAGAGAACTTCTGACCAAAATAAGAGAGATCGGCGCTGAATATTACAAGACAGGTGAATCTCTTATACATTTTAACAAAGAACTTGCGACGGACTATCTTAACAAGGCCAAAGTTCTTCTAAACCCGTCAGACAACAAGACGCATGCCAAGGTCACGGCACTGTTAAAGGACGTAGAGGGTTCAGGAGAAACACCTGGAGAGGCAGTTGAACTAGGGTCTGAATAGTCTAGGCGCCACTATCCCTAGAGGCGTCGTTAATATTATACTCAAAGTCGCTATCGCTAAAATAACGTCTCCATCTTTTATTCCCATAGAAAGTGGTATCGCCGCTATTGCAGCCTGAACAGTGGCCTTTGGAAGATAGGAAGCTACACAGAATAACTTCTCGTTTAATTTAAATCCGGAACCCATTAAGGAGATAAGCACGCCAACACTTCTTCCCAATAGACCTATTAGAATGATCACAAGTCCCTTAACAGCAACTCCACCAAGCGCGGTAAAATTGAATTGAGCTCCTATGAGGACAAAAAGTAGTATCTCCGCAAAGA
>JBAXXF010000341.1:0-1576 GCA_037128035.1 bacterium
TATAAAAGGTATCCAGTCCAGAAAGGTCAGCGCTACAGCTAAGCATTTTCCAGGACACGGCAACACTGACGGTGACTCGCACTTTGAGGCACTTACTCTGAATAGGGATATAGATACTTTAAAAAAATATGATCTAAAACCATTTTCCCAAGCCATCAAAGATGGCGTCGATGCAATAATGACCGCACATATCTCTGTACCAAGTATAGATCCAAGCGGCAGGCCCGCTACACTTTCTCATAAAGTTATAACGGATCTACTGAGATCAGAAATGGGTTATGATGGACTAGTCATAACTGATGACATGGAGATGCGTCCAGCAACTAGAGAATGGCCTATAGGCAAGGCAGCGGTCCACGCAGTGCTTGCTGGTTGCGACATGATAATAGTCGTTTGGACCGATTCCGCTAAAAAGGATGTTTATGATTCTCTACTAAAAGCCACACGGAACAATACCATAAGTCAGAGCAGGATCGATGACTCAGTGAGGAGGATCTTGAGGGTTAAGTTCAAAAGACAGCTCTTTGATACGACCCCTGACCCAAATATTGCAGAAATAAGACGAGTTGTTGGGAATAAATTTCACCAGCAGATATCCCATCTGATAGCAGAAAAATCCATTACGATGGTCCAGAATATGAAGAACATTATCCCTGTAAGCAAGAAGGGGAAATTCACTGTCATAAGCCCTTTCTCATACTTATCTACAGAGTTGAACAGCTCTGGTCTTAACAATAACCTTATAAAGATGGGTGTAAAGCTTAGTAAAGCTCAGAAAGAAAGCGTTTTAAATGATGCCTTGTCCTATCAGGACAACATCGATGCTTATATAATAGCGGTCGTAGATGAAAGCCAAGCGCAAGTTGCTAAGATGCTAAAACAGAGGAGCAGTATCCCTGTCATAGTGGCGGCACTTGACTCGCCTTACGTGTACACTACTGTAAAAGATGTGGATGCATATATCTGTACTTATAGTTTTAGGACACAGGCACTAAAAGCGTTAGCGAAAGTAATTTCTGGAGACGCAAAGCCTTTAGGGGTGCTCCCCGTCTATATTAGATAGACACTTGTATAACTGGTCAACACCTTTGAGCTGGCTTTTTATTTTTTAACTCCATGATTTAATTTAGTTTAATTCGTTTGGCACAAATTATGCTCTATAGTATTGTGGATTCTATCCGCCTGGAGGGCTTTTATGAAATTAAGATCACTATTTTTTGTCCTGCTATTAGTGGTAGGTGCCATGCCGCTTTATTCCCAGTCTGTTGAAAAGATGAATTTTAAAGAACTATTAAAAGAAGGATACAAGCTCAAAGGAAGCATTAGAAGTACTTTGACAAACGATCTGGGAGCAGTAGCAGGAAAAGAAAAACTTGGAAAAATAGATGGAACATTCTCCGGGCTTTTTGCAGCTGGTTCAATTAGTGGAGAAATGAATGGCAGCGCAAAGAACATCGGAGCAGAAGTATTTAATCTGAAAGAACCTCTTTTTGAAGGGTTTGAGGATCTGTTCGCAAGTATTAAGCAGCTTATTAAAGATAACCCAAATTTGCCTCAATCAGACTGCTTTAAGAAT
>JBAXXF010000342.1:0-1571 GCA_037128035.1 bacterium
TTAAGCCGCTACTTTTAACAATATTAAGGACGTCCTCACGCTTATATTTACCCTCAAAACATTCTGCCAAGAACTTGTATCCACCAACATCAAGGTAATCTTGAATGTTCAATGGGTCTATCCAGCCAGAGTTACGTAGAACTATCCTGTGTTGCCCTTTAAAGAACTGAGTCAGGATATCTTTCTTTTTACCATCAAAAACGACCCTGGACCTTAGGTTATCGGACACAACACCTGTTTTGTGGAGTGCTACTACATCGTCTATATCTTGCTTGCTTTCCGTAACGTATGAGATGAACTTTATGTTATCACCTGACTCCACCATCACCGTTGGCTCCAATGAGCACATACCAATGCAACTTGTGGCCTTTAGATTTACATCTGCCCTTTTGGAGAGCTCGTCGGCTACTTTTTTAGCGCCGGCAGAGATACCACAGGTACCCATTGTTACTGTTATTCTATCTTTCATTTATACTCGTCCAATATCTGTTCTAGTTTTTCCTTTGTCACCTTACCATAGACCTTTTTATCCACCATCAGTGCGGGGGCAAGAGAGCAACAGCCAAGGCATGCAACTTCCTCAATAGTAAAGTTCCTGTCGCTTGTCGTATCTTCATCTTCTTTAAGTTTCAATATGTCCTTTATCGCCTGGACAAGGTCCAATGAACCTGCAACATGGCACGCTGTGCCTCTGCATATCTTCACAGTATGTTTTCCAAGAGGTCTTAATCTGAATTGAGCATAGAATGTTGCCACTCCATATATGTGGGACTCTGAGACCCCTAATTCCTTTGATATGCTTTTTATGGAGCTCTGACTTACATAGCCATCACTGTTCTGGACGTCCTGCAGGCGTTTTATGAGTTGACCTTTTTTCTGCACTTAAAATAAACTCCCCTGAGCTTTCTTATTTATTTTCCAACTTTGCCTTACAAAGTAAGTCGGTTCTTTCATATTCGCTAAAAACCTTTGTGTTTTTTCATCTCCTGGATATCCGCTCCCAAAGTCACCATATTCGCTTTTGAGCTCCTCTATTATCCTATCCCTAGTTACCTTTGCAAGTATGCTGGCTGCGGATACCACAGGATATATAGTGTCCGCCTTAAAACTGCAATTGATGTCATTTTTTTTGTTCAATCTTGTTGTAAGCATACCATTAAAAACATCTGGGCTAAGTGGGCTATCTACGTATACGGATTTTTCTTCTTCAAATGAGCCAATAATGTCCGCCATTACATCACACTCAAGATGATTCAAACCTTTAAGCGCTACAAAACGGTCTATGAGCTCTGGCCACACTACAGCGACTTTATACCAAAGGGCTTCTTCATCTATCAACCTGAACATTTCTTCTCTAGCTTTGAGGGATAACTGTTTGGAGTCCTTTATCCCATAGTCCTTAAAAAAATCATTGGAGCTCTCTGCAAAGACCACCCCGGCAATGACCATAGGGCCAAGCACAGGTCCTCGACCAGCTTCATCTAACCCCATTAGTAGCTTTAGATCAGAAGTCATTACAGGTAAAATTATTGCAAATTGGGTTTAATGTCACTAGGAATGTATGGTAAAAG
>JBAXXF010000343.1:0-1571 GCA_037128035.1 bacterium
CATTATAATATTTCTTTGTTTGATTTGATTGTCAACTAAATCCATTTTTTGCTTATCAGTATATTCCTCAATTGAAAACAATAGTGCTGGTTCTTTTAGAACTGCTTCGTATAGAGGGTTGCAAATATCTTGCAGTAACAGAATTCTAACTACAAGCAAAGGATGATTAGTTAAATCAGACAAGAATTCTTTTTCATCTCCATCTGATATATTAATTTGGGATTGAATGGCGTCAAAATAAAAAATAAGATAATCAATAAATCGTATAACTTGTCGATAATTTTTTTCGAAATATTTGCTCAGATACCCTTTAAAAATATCAACCTGGGTTTCTTTGAAAATTTCCAGAAGTTTATCTTTTCTCTTTTCGACCTCGTCATCGACAAACTTGCTAAAATCAGAATTGGATGGAGGTAGTAACCTCCAATATATATTAAAAATCTTTTTCAAATACCGCCTACCTTCTTCAGTTTTTTCTCCGGGAGAATTATTAGGCAATATTTCCTGGCCAATATATTGCTCCAAAACCGAATGATCACCAGTAATTATGAAAGTAATTTTTTTCTGGTCAAAAAAAGTCCGTAAATCATCAAGAACATCTCTCGCAATTTTTGGCGTGACCCTATCCAGATCATCCACATAAACAACAATCTTTTTCTTTTTGATATTATGCAAAATTTCTTCAAGAAATTTATCAAAATCAGTCAAAGTTGTTATTGCGTTGCTACTCCTTTGAAAGGTAAATATTTTAAGTAAAAATGGAATCAAAAGCAATGTTAACACCCATTTAAAATAAAGTATGTTAACAACAAATTTTGATTTTGAAATATCTAGAATAAATTTTGAAATAATGTTGTATGTATCAGCTAACCAAAAAAATGTAGGGAAACTAACTGCGAGTAAAAGGATTAATAAAATAATAAAAAATAATGGCATATACCATCCGAATGAAGGTTTGTTTTCAGAAATATCATAGTATAGTCGGTCAAGCTTAACCTTTCTGTTCGCTTTCTTATTTAGTTCTGTCAAAAAATGTCTCAGGAAAGAAGTTTTGTCGAGCCCAAATTTCCAAGGAGATAACTTGACTATTAGAAATTCATCTCCTAGTTCGATCTCAAGATCATCGAGAAATTTTGTTTTTCCTTCTCCCCATCGCGCAGAAATCCCTAAAATAAATGAGCCGTCAGAAACTCCGTGGTTTTCAACTATCAATCCTTTTACTTTTTGAATAAATGTTTCTCTTATCGCCATTGTATTAATAGATAACTGCTTCTATAATTTTTATTTCTTCCGGCAACAAACCATAAAGTTTGTAAACTAAGTCATCGATTTGTTTTTGAGTATCATCACTAAATTCTTCTTGTTGATTTATTACGAGGCTAACTATTTTTTCTTTGTAAGACAAATTCGTTGAAATAGGCACTAATTCCAATTGTGATTTGCGAACGTATGGAAAAAGTTTATCAGTTGCTACAAATGTTTTTTTAAACCAAAACGAAAGGAGCCTTGAGTTAAGAAGTCCAGTTAAATATATTAAATCAGATAAATTGCTTTTAGGGGTTAGACAATAC
>JBAXXF010000344.1:0-1562 GCA_037128035.1 bacterium
GGTTTAACCGGATTTATGCCACTGGTTAGAACGCGAACGTCCTTTTCTGCACTTGAACTTATAAAAGAATTATTAGGATTTATATAGCAACCAATGAACTCACTCAGCTCCTTGGGATCAACGCTCTCCACATCTTCCTGGCTACCATATTTCCCTACGCTATAGACACTGCTGTGGTGGGACATGAAACCTATCATGGGCGAGGTAAGGACCTTCTGCCCCAGAGAATATCTGATACTGGACGTAACAGCGTTCCTGGCCAACTCAAGCTCGTGCAGATCTATCGCTTCATTACCATAAAGCACTTTCCATATTTTAGATAGTTGCTCGCTGTTTATGTTAGGTGGTAAATAAAGGACGTAGGCAAGATAGTCCCAGGCCAGATAAGATTTGAACCTGAATCCGATATCACGAGAAAGGACTTTCATCCTGGATGAGATTATCTGTTGCGCCAACGCCGGAAAGCCAGTTTTCTTATTGAATTTAAGCGTGCCGCCATTTTTGAAAAACACGCCTACGATCTTTGATGGTTCACCCCAGTCGGATGATGACTATACGACGGTAGCACCATTTTTTAGTCTCAATCTTTTAACATCCAGGTCACTTTTGACACTGGGGAACATGGTCGTAAGGATAGACGATATCAGCAAAAAAATAAGCATTTTATGTGATCAAACCCCGCTAACCAGCGAGAACCCAAATTGTGTATTTTTGAAAAATGAGGTCGTAAAATCCATAAAGAATAAGCCAACATTGAACCTGAAACCCTCTGACACGTACCCCACACCGACTCCAGCCTGGACGTGATTATCCCTAGCTAACCCACTGATCCTTGCAGAGACATCCATGCTGAAGTTATCTTCTTCTGAGGGCATAGACTCAACAGCAAAGACGAGGTCATAGCGTTTTTGAGGTGCTATAGCCACACCAGTGTCGGATTTGTTCCTAAAAATTACTATATTGTCGACGTTAATGTTCAAACGAGACCTGTAACTATACCCAAGCCCTGCTGAGACCTCACCATCACCACCATTTTCGAAAGGATTACGGATAGTTACAGAGCCAATGAGACCTGTTTTTTGAGCCGTTGGGAGGCCTGGACCGAAGTCTATGCCAAAGTTCATATCCCAGCCATTTACCACTTTTAGGTAGTTATAACCAAGGTTTACCCCTATTACCCACCACTTAGACAACTCTGTAGAAAAGCCTGCATAGGTTTCCATAGAGCCAACAGTAAACTTCCTGTCTATGTCTTTAGAGGCAAATATTAAGTGAAAGCCATTGTCTCCAACATATCCGACAGACAATGACGAGTATGTACCAAAATCCATACCAAAGCCGAACTGCCCTTCCCCTTCCTTTAGCAAGCCAGTACCAGCTGGGTTTATCCTTATTGCATCATAGCCATCAATAAATGACCTTCCCCCTAATTCAAGGGCAAGGTCTCTGGCTCCATAAGGAGTAACAACTTCAGCACTAAGCAATGTCATCAGCATCGATAAAAGTAATATCATGTGTTCTCACTTCAGCTATTTGTACACAAATTATACACTGCACTGTAA
>JBAXXF010000345.1:0-1530 GCA_037128035.1 bacterium
TCCTTATATTGGCTATTTACAGTACAGACCTCTGCGATCTCTTCTTGTGTGTTCTTTATCTGCTCTTTGATCTGTTTTTCTTCTTGTCTAGCTTTTGGTTTGCTCTCAGGTTGCTCTACCATCTTGGAAAGTTTATCAAAATCATCCTGCATTTTTTGCAGTTTTGCTTTTAGATCATCTACCTCGTGTATCTCCTGCATTACAGGTCCCGTTTTTTCTTGAGGCAATGGAGGCAACTTTGTTGGAATGCCGGGTTTTGGAGTAGCCGCTACCTTTGGCGTAGGTATAGGCGTAACTTCAACTTTTGTAAGAGGCTCTATTTTGGCTGTCTCCTCAGGCATTATAAAGTCAGTAGGTAAAGGAGGTAGCACTGTTGGAGAAGCTTTTACTCCCAGCTTTGCCGACATAGATGGCAGTGGTGGCAGCCCAGCAGTAGAAGGAGCTGCAGCCATCTCTTTTATTGGAGGTAGCTTTGGACCTGTATACTTGGAATCAAGGTTTTCTGCCCCATGCTTAAAGCTCTCTGGTAGACTAAGCCCATAATATTTATTCAACGCCTTTGCAAGATCGCTTGCGAGAGCTCCATAAGGCAGAACTCTTAGGCTCGTAAAAAAGCAGATCTCATTTATACAAGAATCCTGTGTTGGGTCGAACATAGCTATGTGTATTGTTGTATCAGTGACCTTAAATGGGAGAATATGCTGTTTTTCTATTACTTCCTTTGGCACCACGTTCAAGATGTCCTTAGGTATGTTTGCCAAGTCTTTTGTTGAGACCACAGCCAGCCTCAATTTGTTCTGTAATATCTTATAGACGTCATCTTCGCTACCATAGCCAAGTGAAAGTAGACGCTCTACAATTGAAGTACCTGATTCGTAGTGTATGGCGCGTTCTACTTCTGCTTCAGATACTATCCCTGCTTTTAAAAGTGTGTTCACTAATTCTGTTTTCAAGCTCTTCTCCTACCGCCCTTATGTATTGCCTTTCCATGAACATCCTCACAAACCTCTAGGATCATCTCCGCAAGTGTTGGATGAGGATATATTACTGTAGCCAATTGTGACGCCTTAAGACCAAGGGCTATAGCCATGGTGAATGGCACGATCAAATTGTCTGCATCAGCACCTACCACAGCAGCTCCTATTACTTTATCATCCGTATCTACCAGTACCTTGACTATCCCATCCGTTTCATCCATTGACATCGCTTTTCCGGACGCCGCATATGCAAAACGACCGACCTTATGTTCAATGCCAGAAGCCTTGGCCTGAGTCTCTGTAAGACCCACAGAGGCAAGTTCTGGTATGGAATATGTGACCCTTGGAACTACATCTAAATTTGGAGCCAATGATGAGCCCTTCATATCTGCTAATACTTTGCATGCGCATGCCGAAGCATAATGGGCAAGTTGTATAGAGCCTGTAACATCACCGACCGCATATACGCCACTGTTTGATGTCTTAAAATCCTTATCAACTATGACTTCTTTTTTGTCCCCAACATTTATCCCTGCCTTATCACAATCAAGCC
>JBAXXF010000346.1:0-1518 GCA_037128035.1 bacterium
GGAGAGATGCCAGCTTCCTTACAAGCAAAACTGTTAAGGGTGTTGGAAGAAAGAAAGTTCGAACGTCTTGGCGGCCTGGAACAGATAAGTTTTTCTTCAAGGATAGTAACAGCTACTAACAAGGACTTGCAGGCGATGGTCAAAGAAGGAAAGTTCAGGGATGACCTCTACTACAGGCTTAATGTAGTCCACATAGAACTTCCGCCTTTGAGAGAAAGGAAAGAGGACCTTAAGGAACTTATAAGTCTATTTATAGAGAACAAATGCAGGGATTTTGGTATAAAGCTGAAACAACTAAGCCCAGAGGCGATAGATAAACTGCTTACGTACGACTATCCTGGCAACATAAGGGAACTCTCCAACATAATAGAACGAGCTCTTATAATCTCAAAAGGGAACACTATAAGGGCAAATGAGATACACCTGCCAAAGCACGAGATCTGCACAGATGAGATCGGCCACGGCGGTAAAATAGATATGGAGAATGGCTTCCAGCACATAGAAGAAATAAGCAGAAAGCTTGAAGAAGAAATGATCCGTGAAGCTATCAAGGTCCATGGTTCATTGTCCAATACGGAGCTTGCAGTGCTTCTTGGCACGACAAGACGCGTGCTTGAGGCAAGATTAAAAAATTACGGGATAGATAAGAGTTAAAGTTATTCTCTTTTTAGTCTTTTATTGGTCTCTAGGATCCTCTGCCATGCCGGGCCGTAGTGAGAATCAATAGCTAATACTTTCTTCCAAAGGGCCACAGCCTGTGTTGGCTCTCCCAAGGTCACGCTAATATCACCAAGTAGTGTTACAGCATACAGAGAGGTCGCTTCATTGGTTGCCTGTGCTTTTGTGAAATGGTTCTTAGCCTGCCCGATATCGCCTTTTTTGAGGGCTATCTGCCCTGCGTAGATGTGAGCTATGTTGTTTGAATAATCCAACTCAAGGGATTTTGCGAATTTCTTTTCAGCTTCATCATATTTGCCCTGATGATAGGCTATCCCGCCAAGGATAAGTTGCGCAACAGAATTATGGTCTCTGTCTACAGAAGCCAATGTTCTCACTGCAGCATCATAGTTAGCGTCCATAAAATATAACATGGAAAGGAAATACTTAGCCTGGGTCTGCTGTGTATCGTTAAGATCTTTCATAATATCTATTACGTCATTTATCTCTTCAGCTATGGTACTATCTTTTTGCACTTCAATAAGAGGTGTGAAAACCTTCTGTGGATAATATGGATCTATCGCCGTTATTTTTTCAAGAAGATCCAGCCCTCTTTCTGCCCCTTGGGTCTTAAAAACGGAGTATGCCCCAAATGTATAGAACTCTCTTATGTTAGGATTTTGTAACATACCGTCAGAGAATACCCTTGCTGCTTCCCTAAAACGGTTCAATTTCATGAACGTTCGACCTTCATAAAGTATTGCATCCGTGAAAAAAGGAAGAAGCTTTTGTGCATTTCTAAAATATTCCAAAGCCTCTGTATAACTTCCCTGTTTAAAGAGCGTTGCTCCAATATCGTAG